>JBDRDQ010000571.1:0-37339 GCA_043820695.1 Gemmatimonadota bacterium
CTGCCCGTCACCGGGCGCAACGTGGAGGTGAAACCCTATTTCCTGGGGGGATCACGCCAGAGCAGGACCGAGGCCGGGGACCTTCCCCGGGAGGGGGAGATGGAGGTGGGCCTCGACCTGAAAACCGAAGTCAGACCAGGACTTGTGCTGGATCTGACCCTGAATACGGATTTCGCTCAGGTTGAGGTCGACGACGAGCAGGTGAACCTCACCCGCTTCGGCCTTTTCTTTCCGGAAAAGCGGGATTTCTTTTTGGAGAACTCAGGGATCTTCGACTTTGGCGTTCAAGGGAACCCCTTTGAACCTCCCCAATTTCAGATGTTTTTTTCCCGGAAAATCGGGATTGAGGAGGACGAAGAAGAGGTTGTGCCCATTCTCGGCGGCGGACGTTTAACCGGGCGTCTTGGAGGCCAAACGGTGGGGCTCCTCACTGTAGTAACCGACGAAGTGAAAGACTTGGCTCCCCGAGAGGTGTTTTCGGTGGTTCGTGTGAAGCGGGACGTGGGGGCGAACAACTACCTGGGGCTCATGGCTACGGACCGGCGGAGTTCCGAGGGCCGGAACACGGTGTTGGGAGCGGACGGATCTTTCTACCTGACCCCATCCATGAATGTCCAGGGATGGTTGGCCCATACGTTCACCCAAGGGGAAGGCGGTGACGACCTAGCCTTCGGCCTGTCCGGTGCCTGGAGCACAGACCTGTGGGAGGTCTACACCCGGTACGTCATGGTGGGGGGTGAAACCCAAGCCCAGAGCGGGTTCGTTCAACGAACTGACCTCCGTCGGTCCGATCTCTTCCTTAGGCGGAGTTTCCGTCCCCAACGGTTGAGCATTCGAAAACTGGACCTCTATCTAGGCGGGAATGTTTTCACCGGACTCGATGGAACAATGCAGGATTGGTCCGGCGGCCCCATTCTTCTTACGGAGTTCGAATCTGGCGATCAACTCACGCTCTTCTTCCAAGACGGAGAGAATAGGCCCGACGAAGAGTTCGACCTTGCGGATACCCTCTATGTTCCGGTAGGGACTTACGATGGAAAGGTGGCCATGGTCATGTTCGCCACCAGCCCCTCAAGACCGGTGGTCCTGGATGGCAACTTCAGGGCAGGCAACTTCTATGGCGGTACAATGGTGTCGGTGGGGGGCACTCTCAGCGTAGCCCCCAGCCCGCAGGTTTCCCTTGGTTTCGGGCTCAACCAGAACAGGGTCGAAGTTCCCAGCGGCGAGTTCACTGCCAACCTCGTAAGCCTAAGGGGGACTTACTCTTTTTCGACCCGCCTCAGTACTAACCTGCTGATCCAGTACAACTCTCTGGATGAGTACTTCTCCACGAACCTCAGGGTTAACTTCATTCACCGCCCTGGAAGCGACCTCTTCCTGGTGTTCACGGAAGAACGGGGTGGGGAGGGCGACTTCTGGGAGGTCTCGGACCGGGGCATGGTGATGAAGTTGACGTACCTGAAGCGGTTTTAGCCCCTCGGCTTCGATCCCTGGATCATTCCTCCCCGAATTGAACCGATGAACTCGAGGACGGTCCTCTTCTCCTCCGGGTGGTTTTGCAGGAAAGCCTGAACCGCCGGATCCGAAGTGGGGAGGTCGGTGGGGTATCCTTTCTCCTCTACGATCTCGACGTTTTGAAGGCCAGCCGCGCCTAGCTGCCGCAGGTATTCGCTCTCTTGGACAGGCAGGCATCCTACGAGGGCGTCTGTGTTCTCCAAAAGGAACTGAGGGGTGGGGTGGACGGAGATGAGGTCGGAGATCATGATCCGGCCCCCAGGCCTCAGGACCCTCATCACCTCCGCAAACACCCTATCCCGAGCTGGGGAAAGGTTCAGAACGCAGTTGGAAATGACGGCATCAACACTGTTGTCCGGGACCGGGAGAGCCTCTATCTCGCCCAAGCGGAACTCGACGTTGTCGTAGCCTCCGGCCTTAGCTGCCCTCCGGGCCCGTTCCACCATGTCAGGGGTCATGTCTACGCCGATGACTCGTCCTTTCGGACCTACCTCCTTGGACGCCAGAAAGCAGTCGAAGCCGGCGCCGGAGCCCAGGTCCAGAACCGTTTCCCCTTCCCTGAGATGGGCCAGGGCGGTAGGGTTTCCGCACCCGAGCCCGAGATTGGTGCCTTCGGGAACTATGTCCATCTCGTTATTAGAGTAACCCACGGTCTGACCGAGGCTTACGAGCTTGGCTGAGGTCCCGTTCTCGGCAATGCACCCACACCCGCATCCTACCGTCCCTTCCCGGGCGATCGATCCGTAACGGTCACGAACTGCTCGGCGGATATCGTCTTCCTTCATGGTGTTTCCCTTTCGATCAGGCTCCTAACAACAGGTGGGACCTCGCGGGTCCGTCCTTCCAGAGATGGTTTGGGTCAACCGGTCCAGGAGAAGGGGTAATGCCCCTCGGACCTCCGGTTCGAATTCCTCCAGGAGGTCCATGTACTCTTCAGCAAGGTCGTTGAGGATTTTCCGCGCCAGCCGATTTCCAGCCTCGGTGACTTGGAGGATCACGATCCTGCCGTCGGCCTGGGGTGCCCGCTTCCTGACCAACTCCTTCTCCAACATTGCTTTGGCCAGTCGGCTGGCGGTGCTCTTCTCCAGATAAAGATGATCTCCCAGCTGTGTGACAGGCATGGGACCGTTTTGGATGAGGGTCAGCAGGGCGTGGCACTGACTTACGGAGAGGGCGTAGCAGCAGGCCCGGTCACGGTCGCGGAACTGAAGCACCCTGATCAATCCAGCCAGAGCCTCCTGTAACCGAGCCGCGTCACGGACAAGGGAGGGGCGGTGAATCGTATCAGAGGGGACGGGCATGGCCGGTTGGCACTCCAGGCGAAGGCGAATTACACTAGTTGTATGATACAACAGTTGTACCTAACAACTAATTGATGCGTGCCCCGGAGTCAATGGTCTCTCTCTGGGCCGCCTCCCAGCCTATGATGGCCCTTTTCCTCACGGCACCCCAACGGTACTCCCCGAGAGCGCCGAGCCCACGGATCACCCGGTGACAAGGAATGAGGAAGGCGATGGGGTTCCTGGCCACGGCGGATCCCACCGCTCTCGCGGATTTCGGAGCGCCAAGTGCCTGTGCCAGTCCGCCGTAGGTGGTAATGGATCCTGGCGGAATCCTGAGGAGGGCCGTCCAGACCTTGATCTGGTAGTTGGTGCCCTTGAGGAAAAGGGAGAGTGGAGTTATCGGAGGAGAAGCGCTTCCCGAATAGAAGATGGCTTGGGCCAGCGCCGCGGTGTTTTCAGGTGCTTCGGCGAGAACGGCATCAGGCCAATCGGTCCGGAGCCCATCCACCGCAGCATTTTTTTCCCGCTCGCACTCCGAGTCCAGGAAAGCGAGGTGACAAAGGCCCCGATCGGTCCGGGCGAAGAGAGCTGGCCCGAAAGGTGTCGGGTGGACTCCGTAAAAGATCTGGAGGGTGAGGCCCCGGCTTTTGAACTCACCTGGTGTCACTCCCTCGGTACTGATGAACAGGTCATGGAGCCTGGCAGGGCCCGAGAGTCCAGAGGCGAAGGCCGTTTGAAGGACCGGCTCGGACTGCAACAAAAGGCCCTTTGCATGTTCCAGGGTGAGGAATTGGAGGAAGCGCTTTGGGCTCACGCCTGCCCAACGGGTGAAGAGCCTCTGGAAGTGGAATCTGCTCATGCCGACATGGGCGGCGAGCTCCTCCAGAGACGGCTGGTGGAGGAAGTGCTGTCCAAGGTATTGAAGCGCCCTGGCGACTGTCTGGTAATCAGAGGATTGACTCATGGCTCCTGTGGCCCGAAGGGAATCGGGGGCTCGAGAAGAAATCTCACCCGAACCCCCGATCCAATCGACCCGATTCTTGCTCTTCTACTCCCACCACCACCAATCGTAGTTCCCCCAGGAGGTCGGGGGTGCCGACCAATCCGAATCCGCCCAGTGCATGCCCGGATCGCCGATGGGGCTTCCAGGCGGTGCAGTGAGTGCCGCCGGTGCCTTGATGGGTTGGTGGGGCCTTTCCAGAAACCGCCGAATATCCTCGCAGAGGAGGCCGTAATGAGCGTCTTGGGCAACCTCAGGAGTTCCGCTCCCTACCAGGACACGTTGCCGTAAGAGTGTGAGAGCCAGGGTGGTTTCGGCCCGAACCTGAGCCATTGGGGCCTGGGCGGCCAGCATCAAGAGGCGATCAACCAGGACCCTCTCTACTGCGCGGTTCACCTCGGTATCGTAGCCATCCCGGTAGCGGATGCCGAAGATGTTCTCCACCACCCGGTCGATGACGTCCGTAAGGCCCGGAAGGTCTGGCTGAAGAGCCTTCTGCTGAACCAACCTGGCGGCACGCTCGGGATGGAAAAGGAAAGACAAGATCATGTCGGCAGCCGAGGCTGCGGGTGCCACCGCGTCGAAGACCAGGCCGGTATTCCGAGAAAAGAGCTCCTGGTGGGGAGGGTACCGGAAGGGTCTGGGTGGCAGCCGTTCCAGGATGGACCGGGGGATGGTGAGTTGAGTAGGATCCAGGGTTTTGATGAGGGCCTCAATGGCGGCCCACTGTTCGTCAGCCGGTACGAACCGGAGAGGTTCCTGGCCATCACCTCGCATGGCGTAAGTGTAGTAGAGGCCGGCCACCACCTTGGAGGTTGCCTCGGCCTGATATCGGTGGTGGAGGTAAAGGGGGACCAGGGCCTCCTCCATCGTCGCCATGGGCATGCCGTCCTTGATCGCGGCCTCGCCAAACTGATCAAGAGCCACCCTTCGCACCTCCATCATGCGGTTGAGCTCCGCCGCGGCATTCGCACCGTTGTCCCAGAGGTGAGTGTTGGGATGTGCGCTTCCCAGAGGCCTGGCGTCCTGGTCGCTGATGAAGGTGAGCCCCTCTGACGCCGCCGCCATGAGGATTTCCCTGAGGGCCGTATCCTCATCGGTCCCGGGGGCGAGATCCGTGTAGCCGTACCTGATCCAGACCTTGTCCCAATCCCCGATGCCGTTTGGATAGGCGTCCCGCAGTTCGACATTCCCGTTCTCATCCAGCTCGATCATGGGGTGGGGGTAGTCCATGACCGAATATTTCCCGGCATCCACCTGAGAGCTGGAGATGTAGTTGTGGGAAAGTCCGATCGTGTGCCCGACCTCGTGGGCTGAAAGCTGGCGGATGCGTTGCAGGGCCATCTGCCGGACTTCATCGGGGTCCTCATCTCCCTGGACGTAGGGGGAAGTCAGGCCCTCGCCCATAAGCCAGTCCTGCCTTACCCGAAGGGAGCCCAGTGTGACGTGGCCCTTGAGGATCTCGCCGGTGCGAGGGTCGGTGATGGAGTTACCATAGCTCCATCCACGGGTGGATCGGTGGACCCACTGAATCATGTTGTAACGGACATCCATGGGATCTGCATCGGCCGGAAGGACCTCGACCTGAAAACCGTTGATGAAACCGGCAGCCTCGAAAGCCTCATTCCACCAGCGTGCGCCCTCCAGGAGGGCGGAGCGAACGGGCTCTGGCGTGCCTGGGTCCAGGTAGTAGACGATGGGCTCCACCGGTTCACTCATGGCTGCGTTGGCGTCCCGCTTCTCGATGCGGTGCCGGGCGATGTATTGCTTCTGGAGGGGCTCCCCGAGGGGCGTGGCGTAGTCCATGTAGTCGATGCCATTGAACCCTGCCCGAGGATCGGACTTCCGCATCTTGAAGGGCACCTCCGGAAGCTGCACGAAAGAATGGTGCTGCCTCAGGGTAAGGGCATCCCCCGACGGTGTGACGCTCCCCACCAGCCCTCCTGGCTGATCGGACGTGAAGGTGAGGGTCAGCTCCACCTCGGTGTTTTCGGGGAAGTTCCGGGTGCGGGGCAGGAAGATGGCACTCCGGCTGGTGTCCAACCGGAAGGTACCCTGTTGGGAGCGGCGGAGGGAGTTGATGACGCCGTGGGCGTCGCGGATAAAGAAGTTCGTGGCGTCCACAAGAACCGATCCCCCGGTCTCAGCGGCGACATCGAATCCCCAGGTCACCGATGCCGGAAACCCGTCGTCTACCGACTTCCTCTCCAAGGGATCGTCGCTCACGGCACGGTAGGAATAGTTCGGTTCGAACATGAGGATCTTCGGTCCCACCCTCTGAAAGGTCACTACCATGCTTGGTCCCAGATCCCCACGGTTGAGCCCCAGGTCGTTCTGGCCCATTCCCGCTGGGAGGGAGACGTAGTACAGGAGTTCCTCATCGAACCGGCCGATCTCCAGCCAGATCTTCCCCGCCTTCGCATCCCAATACAGGGGAATGAAGCCGGCTTTCTTCTCCATTCCAACGGTCTTTTCGGCAATGGAGGGAATGGGCTTCGGTTCCAGAAAGGCTTCCTGGCCTGTCGCGGCCTGCGAAAAGAGAGAAAAGACGACAGCCATGTTTAGGAGGGCAGCAGGGAGGAAAAAGCGACGCATGGTTCTGCCTCCAGAAGGAGCAAATCGGTTCGGGATAATCTCTAAATGGAAAGTGGCGGGAGATAAGAAGGGGCGCCAGTTTCCCAATCAGCCCACGCCACGACACTTCAGAACCGTCATCGTCGCGCCTCGTCCGAGAGCGGCCTCCGACGTAAGGACGACCTCTCCGTCAGGTCCAAGCCCTACCGCTTCCCCCTGAGCTTCGTTGAGAGTCCGGAGGGCCACGTGCCCACCTTGTATCGGCATCAACCGTCCGTTTTCAGGTCGGAAGAAGCTGAGAGACTCGTAGCTCCGAATGGCTACCACACTTCCATCATCGGAAGCATCGGCTCCGGTTACCTGCCGTGGGAGGGGGAGGCGGCCCCCTGTGAGGGCTTGAACAGACTCGAGGGTTACGGTGTCCCCGGCTCGGAGCGGTGGCGGGTAACGATACAGGGTGACAGCGTGGTTCCTTCCCTTGCTGACGAAGAAGACCTCTTCATCCGGGAGGATAAAGACCGCCTCCATGTCCCTGGGGCCATCCGGAAGGACCATGTGGAAAGCTTCAGCACCCTGGGGCGATCCATCGTAGACGCCCAAATCGGTCACGCGGTATAGGACGATCCCATCCCTCACCTCTTCATTGTCCCCGACATCAGCCAGGTAAATGCAGGCTCCGGCCTCGCACTCTCCGGTCGCGATGTCCTCCCAATCCCAGTTCCGGACGCCTTTCAGAGGAATCTCACCCAGGATCGCACCCTCAGGGTTCAGAGCAAAGATGCTGGGTTGGTGCCCTCCATCATTGTGACTGAACAGAATCCCTGCCTGGGAGCTGCTCAAGGCCACACCGGAACTCTCCTGGAGAATGCCCGGGAGAGCCCGGGCCAGGCCGACGGGTTCACAGCCGGTAGTGCCAGCGGCATTCCAACCGCAGGATCCGGCCACAAGGAGTGGAACGATAAAGAAAGAGGATTGAGGCCCCATGAAACAAATCCTCACCGGGGAGGGGGCGTTACCCCCCTCTGGAGCAGGGCCGCGTCCAGAACGGCCCGGAAATCTTCCAGTGAAACCGCACCGGGCAGGGGCCTTCCGTCGATGAGGAAGAGGGGTGTCCCGCGAACACCGGCTTGCTGGCCGAGGCGAACGTTCGCCCTCACATGGTTGTCCCGCCACCCACTTTCGATGCAGGAGTCGAAACGTTCCACGTCCAGCCCTTCCTCCGCGGCCAGGTTGGAGAAGAACGCATACGGATCATCGCTATTTCGCCATCCACTCTGTTCCCCAAACAGCCGAGCCTGCATGGGGAAGAACCGCTCCTGTTCACCGGCACATTCGCTGGCAGTGGCGGCCTGGAGGCCGTTGGGAAACATCCCAAGAACAAAGGGGATGAACTTCCATTCCACGAAGCCGCCTTTCATATAGATCTCGAGGAGGCTGGGGAAGGTCTCCTCGTGGAAACGCCTGCAGTATCCACACCCGAAATCGCTGATCTCCATCACCTTCACCGGTGCATCACCCGAACCAAAGTTGTAGCCCATATCGGCGATCTGGAGGGGCTGGTTGGCCTGACCTTCCTGGGAGACACGGGGACTGGTTGGCCGGGGAGGGCTCTGGCTTCGCGCCGCTGACTCGAGAATAGCTCCGAGTACCGAGTCAGCTCCAGAACTCTCGGCTTGAGCGCTTTCCCTGTCGCCTCCACACGTAATGAGGAGAGGGACGAGGAGGAGAAAAAAGATGTGGCCGAGGGCTCGTGGCCGTCGGTTCGAAGAATGTAGAGATATCAAGCGGACATCCTTGGTTTTGCGTCGAAATCGATTGAATTAAGTCGCTGTAACGTCAACCCCTTCTCAAGCCCCAGGGGTTTCCTGGGCTCCGTGGCGTCCACGGGTCCACTGGGCTGTCCCTTCCTCGATCCAGGGCCCGGGCACTGGCATCTTGCCGTCCTGAATCACTACGGTCTCGGAGACCTTGTCGTGAATGGCCTGGCGGTTAGGATCCCAGAAAATCTGGGCAAACCCGAGTAGGCCCGTCGCGAAGCCGGCAGCGTATCCACCAGCCCTTTCAAAAGAAAGCCACCAGTTAAGGGGTCGTTTGTCAATCATGACCACCCGAATTCGAAACAGCTTCTTCCCGAGGCTGGTCCCTCGCCACCAGGCGTGGGAAACGGTGAGGTAAAGGGCAGCCCACCCGAATCCGATACCAAGGTCGTCAATGAACCCCCGGAGCCAGCTGAAGGCACCTTGGTCCTGTTTCGCCTCAAGAGCTCGTTGCGTCCTTTCCAGAGCAACCTGGGCGTCGTCCCGGTCCTCCTGCGCCAACCGAATCGCCCGGTTGAGCCGGTCAAAGCTGTCCGCGGCTGCCGGGCTCAGAGCGGCCAAAGGCTCCCCTGCCCCTGCCTGGACTTCCACTCCGGGATCTTCTCGGTCCTCCAGTTCACCGAGGGATAGAGCCCGAATGGCCTCATCCACCATGCCGTCGGCATCAGGTGCCCAGGTAGCGCCGTCAGGGACAATGCCGCGCAGAAGTTCCCGGATCTGGTTACGGGGAAGTCCCGCATCAAACGCACCCAGAACGAAATCGTCCATCAGGGCCTGGGCCTCTTCCCGAGTGGCGGCGTTCTGGAGGGCAACAACCCCCTGGAAACCTTCGACGATATCGAGGATTCCTACCTGGCCTCCTCCGGCGCCCTCTTCGTCCCCGGCACCGGCACCGAGCCCGGCTCCAGATTCTGCCTGGAGATCGGCGCCCAACTCCCGGGCGATGTCCTGAACTTCATCTCCGTACCGGATCAAGAGGACGATGAGAATTGTAACCGTCAGGACGAGGAACCCCAGACAGCCCACCGCGATGCGGAACACCTTCCCGAACACTTCCCTACCGGGCTTGCGAAGTGCCAGCCAGAAGAGGAGGGCGGTGGAGCCAATGGCGAGGGGCGCTGCGCCAATCTGGGAGATGAACCCAATGACAATAAGGTCCACCACAATGGCGCCCAGGCGTTGCCATGGAGTCGCCAAGGGCCGGCCCAAGAGGTCCGGGTGGACCGCGAAGGCGTAGGGAGTAACGATGGAGCGGGGGTCGAAGCGCCGGTCCATGGAATCAGTTCAGCCGGGGGGCGTCGCCGGGGGGCGTCAGTGGTTCCCGGGGTCGAGCCCGAGTCACCGTTTCCGAAAATGGGCGCCAAGGAAAAGGCCGGCTGCGATCCCCAGGAGAGCTGTCCCGGCGACGATCCGGCCCCGAGGGGTAAGATTGGACACCCTCTCTCTCCCGGAGTTCACCGCCCTTTGCATGGCATCACCCGCTCTTCGAGCCAACGCTCTGGGCTCTCCCTGGATATCCATCGGGTCGGACTCACCCTTCCCGTCCCAGAAGGTCAGGACAGCCGCAGCTTCCTCCTCCATCCCACATTCGGGACAAGCGAGGAAGCCCTTGTCACGAGCTGTGCGGTTTGGAAACGCCATTTCTTCACCACAGCCCGGGCAGGGGAGGCCGGCAGGGAAAGGAGCGATGAGGCCGTAGAGAACGCCTTTGGACAAATCAAGCGTCTCTCCGATCTGGTTGACGCTTTGATCCGACTCCCAATAGAGGCGATTAGCCTCCTCGAAACGGGCGTCTTGGTCCGGTTTCTCGTTGGACATGGGAATCCTCCTTTGGCCTGATCACTTGACCCATGGTGGGGAACATGAACAACATAGCCCTGGCCCTGAGGTGGCGCGAGGAGATCCGACTCCCCCGGGCATTGGTACCGTCCTCCTACCTGGAAACCGCTGGTGAAGATCCCTGTGTCCCATGGACATCTGGAAACAGCCCTCCGAAACCCCGTGGGCACCCCCAGGGGCGGCGCCGTCCTTTGCCACCCCCACCCCGTAAAGGGCGGCACCATGCACACCAAGGCCATTTACAGGGCAGGCCGGGCCCTGAACGAGGTTGGCTTGAGAACGCTGCGGTTCAACTTCAGGGGGGTGGGATGCAGCACCGGCACATATGACGACGGCATCGGGGAGGAGGAAGACGTCCGCGCTGCGCTGGACTGGCTCGAGCTCGGCCTCAGGGACCGCCCCCTCATTGTGGGAGGGCTGTCCTTCGGCTCAATGGTGGGGCTGAGTGTGGGGATGGAAGACCCCAGGGTGGTGGCCATGGTGGCTATGGGTACGCCCATCCATGTCTATGACCATTCCTATCTGGCTCGGACACAAAAGCCGGTGCTGGTCATTCAGGGAGAACATGACGAGTTCGGGTCGGCCCGGGAGGCTGGCGACATGCTGGGAAGGTTGGGAGATCATGTGACGGTTCTCGGGGTCCCGGGGGCGGGGCACCTTTTCGAGGGGTATCTCGAGGAACTCCAGGAGCTCATCCGGGAATACTTCACACAGGGAGCCGGCGCGGGGGCTCTCGGCGGCGGTTCAGAGAAGACTGGAGGGAAACCTGCATGAGGGACGGGAAGCGCATCCTCGGGAATCTGGAACAGCTGTATAGGGAAGCCTTCCAGAGAGCGGAGGGAAAGGGGGATGAGGCTGTCATGGCCCAGCTGGACTTCGACTTCCAGCGGGACCAGCTCTACCTGGAGTTGGCATTGGACATTAGGGATCTCCTTTCCGCCTTGGATACCGGGAAGGATGCCGAGGGGAAAACAACGTCCCTGCTGGAAAAAGCCCAAGCAATCCGCCGCTTGACCCGACTTCGGTGAGGTCGGATAGGGAGCCTGTCATGAAGATCTACACGAGAACGGGAGATGGTGGGTATACCGGGCTCTTCGGCGGAGGAAGGGTTCCAAAGGCCCACCCCCGAGTGGAGGCCTACGGTGCGGTGGATGAGCTGAATGCTGCCTTGGGTTTGAGTGTCGAGGCCCTCGCCGACGGCGAAATACGGGAATGGCTGCGTCGGGTCCAGCAGGACCTTTTCAGCCTCGGGGCGTCTCTGGCAACACCGGGATCTGAGGATGGTACCGCCCGGTCCGAAATCCCGGCCCTCCCATCAAGAAGAATCCAACAGATGGAGGGATGGATCGACCTGGCCACCGAAGAGACCCCAGAACTCCGACGCTTCATCCTGCCGGGAGGGACCAGGGGAGCCGTGAGCCTCCACCTGGCCAGGACGATCTGTCGGCGGGCTGAGCGGGCTGTGGTCCGGTTGAATCAGAAGGAGGCGTCGGATCCGGTGGTGGTCAAATACCTCAACCGACTCTCGGATCTCCTCTTTGCTCTGGCCCGCCTGGAGAACTTTAGGGAAGGGGTTCCTGATGTTCTCTGGGATCAGGATGGGGATTGAGGCCTTGACGAACGTACTGGCGAGTGTAACCTGGCTTGTACGGCCCCGGGCTTTTCTGGAACCGGTGGCAAGACCCTAGGGAGGCGGAATGACCTACATAATTGCGGAACCTTGCATTGGGACGAAGGACGCTGCCTGCGTCGAGGTCTGCCCGGTGGACTGTATCTACGAAGGGGAGGATCAATACTACATCCACCCTGAGGAATGTATCGACTGCGGCGCCTGTGAACCCGAGTGTCCGGTGCAGGCCATTTTCCCGGACACCGATGTGCCCCCGGAGTGGACGGGATTTATCGAAAAGAACATCACATTCTTCGAGTGATGCACCTGCGGTGGACCTGGGAGAACCGGCGGGGGTCCAATTGGACCCCCGAAGCCGTTCGGGACGGGCTAGAGGCCAAGCTCCCGAAGCTTCTCGATGGAAACGTTCCGGGCCATCTGTTCTCCGGCCGGAACCTGCCCCCTTGCCTCCGTTCCAGACCCTCTCTGGTGCTGTCGGACCAGAACCAAGCCGAAAGTCAGAGTGGCCACCCCCAACAAGCTCACAAGAAAAGTGCGAATGGGACCTCCCGGGTTCAGTGTTCGGGCCTATTCCTTAACCGTGTCTTCCGCATGAACCATGCCGGAATTTTTTGATTGGGCCTTTGGAGAAGGGGCTGCCTAGAATTTGGGTTTTGTTTCGGGGGGCCTGTCCGTCACTCTGGCTCTCCCTTCAAGATGATCTCGATGATTCCAGCGGTGTAGCCGGTCCCGTAACGGGTTGTTGCATCCGAAGCTGAGATGTACCGGATCTCGGAAATGGCCTCGATTCCGACCTGATGCAGCGAGTCCGACGACCCGAACGGGAGGCCGTTCACAAAGATCTCTGGGGTGGTCCGGCCCGAACTCGTGGTGATGGTGGATCCACGACTCCGGAGCCAGTTCCTGCGCAGGGCTTGGACAGCATCAAAGGCCGAGCCGGGAGGCAGCCCCTCGAGTTCCTCCAATGTGATCCGGTCTCGGGCCGATCCTGAAGTGTCACCCTGAGAAGATTTGGTGGATGCACAACCCCATGCGGAGGCCACGGCCAGAAGAAGGGCCAAAGTCAGAGTACGCATTCCTCCGGGTCTCCCTTATTTTTCAGCTTGATTCAGTGGACTGGTGGAGGATAACCTTTCATCGATCCTGTCGCGAACCTTTTTTCATTCGAGGGAACAGATGTTCATTTTCCGCGGTGGTCTTCTTGTCCTATCCGGTTTGGCCGCTTTTTCCGCTTTTGGTTGCTCCTCTCCCGAGGTCCCGGCGGATGTGATTTTCATCGGGGGCGCTGTCTGGTCCGGAGTCCCGGGCGAACCTATGGCTGAGGCGTTGGCCGTGAAGGCCGGCTTCGTCCAGGCGGTTGGTACGGAACGGGAGGTCCGTGCACTCAGAGGCCGTGAGACCGAAGTCGTTCGACTGAATGGACGAATGGTGGTTCCCGGCTTCATAGATAGTCATACGCACTTCATCCCCGGGGGCTTTCAGCTTTCCAGCGTCGATCTCCGAGATGCGGATTCCAGGGCGGAATTTGGCGCTCGAATCGTAAGGTTCATGCGGGACCTGGAACCCGGGAAGTGGATTGTCGGAGGTGATTGGGACCACGAAATGTGGGGAGGTGAACTTCCGGACAAGGGTTGGATTGATGGGGGCACCCTTTCGAATCCGGTGTTTGTGTCCCGTTTGGACGGGCACATGGGTCTGGCAAACTCGCTGGCCCTGGAGTTGGCTGGAATCACGAGATCTACTCCGGTGCCCCCGGGCGGGGAGATCGTCCTGGACCCCGAGACCGGGGAGCCAACCGGTATCTTGAAGGACGAGGCCATGGGTTTGGTGAGTCGGGTTATGCCAGAGCCCACTCAGGAAGAGTTGGATAAGGCCCTGGACGATGCCATCCAGCATGCTCTTTCCATGGGAGTCACCCAAACCCACCACATGGGGAGCTGGGGTGACGTGGAGACATTCCGCAGAGCTCGGGCCGATGGACGCCTCAAAATGCGTGTCTACTCAGCGGTGCCCATCTCCACATGGGAGCGCCTCCGTGACTTTGTCGAGGCGAATGGAAAAGGTGACGATTACCTCTGGTGGGGAGGCCTGAAAGGGTTCGTAGATGGGTCTTTGGGGTCAACGACGGCCTGGTTCTATGATCCCTACGCCGATGATTCCGGCACCTCAGGGTTGTTGACCACCGACACCGCATCCCTTCGTCGTTGGGCGCTGGCTGGGGACGAAGCCGGCCTCCACTTAATCATCCACGCTATCGGCGACAGGGCCAACGACTGGCTTCTGGACCTCTACGAGGAAGCGGTACAACGAAACGGCCCCAGAGACCGCCGATTCCGGATTGAGCATGCCCAACATCTCTCCCCCGATGCGATCGGGAGGTTTTCTGACCTGGGGGTCATTCCGGCCATGCAACCCTTTCATGCCATCGATGACGGGCGATGGGCGGAAAAGCGAATTGGCCCGGAACGAATCAAGACTACCTATGCCTTCCGGAGTCTGTTGGACGCCGGGGCTTCTCTCTCCTTCGGTTCTGACTGGACGGTGGCGCCCATGGATGTTCGGGAGGGACTATTCGCGGCGCTGACGCGGAGGACCACTGACGGGGCGAATCCGGACGGGTGGGTGCCTGAAGAGAAGATTTCCCTGGAGGAGGCTCTGACGGCCTATACCTGGGGGAGCGCCTATGCCGGGTTCATGGAGGGGAAGGTGGGGCGTCTGGAGCTCGCCAGGTATGCAGATCTCGTCGTGCTCTCACAGGACCTTTTTAAGATAGATCCCGTAGAAATCCCCGCGGTTCGGGTGGAGATGACCATGGTTGGCGGGGAGATCGTTTTCCGGAACGAGGGGTGATATGACCGAGTCCAGCGGCGGAGGACTAGGCCCAACCCGACAACAAGCGATTGATGCCCTCTGTGAGCATTTCGCCAACGATGTCTTGTCGGTTGAGGAGTTCGAGCGGCGGGTGGATCGGGCTCACAAGGCCGAATCCCTGGACGAAATCCGGAAGCTCCTGAAGGATCTTCCTTCTGGGGATCTCCCGGTCAGACGGGAGGATGTAGCGGCCACCGCAGTTGAACGGGCTCAGGCTTCCGTCCCCGCCTCCCGGGTGAAAGAACGGGGCCTGATGGTGGCCGCGTTGGGAGGGGTGGAACGAAAGGGTCGTTGGATTCCGGCTCGGCAAAATTTTGCGGTTGCTGTGATGGGGGGGGTGGTGCTGGATTTCCGGGAGGCACTGCTCCCGCCCGGGGTGACTGAAGTGTGGATTTTCACCGTTATGGGGGGTGCTGAAATCGTCGTTCCTCCGGGTCTCACAGTGGAGTCCGATGGGGTGGCCATCCTTGGGGGTTTCGAGCACACAGAGGATTCGGTGCTGAGCCCGGATCCGGATGCGCCGGTCCTTCGAGTTCGTGGATTGGCCATTATGGGAGGAGTGGAGGTGAGCATCCGGTATCCCGGGGAGACCCCCAGGGAGGCCAAGCGACGGCATCGATTCGCGAAGAAAGAACAGAAGCGGCTGAGGAACGGCTCGTAGAGCCCAACCTACCACCCTTGACGAACGGGAATAAGTCGTTTCGGAGCGTGCTTCAACTTCGGTCCGGGAGGTCGGGGTGGTCTCCGTGTCCATGGATCTGGGAAACCAGACGGCCCGCCTGGCCGTAGAGCTTATCGCAAGCGCCCTCGGGAAGACGATTCTCTAGTCACAAGGAGGAACCTCCGGTGAAAGGAAAGAAAACCATCTGGACCGAGCAGGTTGCTCTCAACCTCCTTAGGATCGTGACCGGGTTCCTCTTCTGGCAACACGGAGCCCAGAAGCTCCTGGGGTACCCGGGTGGACAGCCGGTGGGGGATCTTCTGGGCATGCTGGGTCTGGCCGGCCTTCTGGAACTGGTGGGGGGGGTGTTGCTCGTCCTGGGTCTCTTCACCAGGCCTGTGGCGTTCGTCCTTGCTGGTGAGATGGCATGGGCCTACTTCCAGGTCCATGCGCCCGAGGGATTCTGGCCCATCCTGAACGGGGGGGAGTTGCCGGCCTTCTATTCCTTCCTCTTCCTCTACGTCGCTGCCCGGGGTGGCGGGGTGTTCAGTGTGGACGGTCTTCGCCAACTCAGGAGGGAAGCAAGACCGAAAGAGGTCACGGCGCCCCCCGCGGGGAAAGCCCCCCTACCTCCGGGCCCGAAGAACACGGACGATTTCCCTGAGCTCACCGAGAAGGACCTGGCGGAGGATCCGGAGGTCGCGAGGCTTCTAGGGGATAATCCCTGATCTTCCCTCGAAAGGAACGAAGGTGGGTACCCAACGAAGTACTCCCGTGCCTTTTCGGTGGCATCCAACTTCTGACCGGCAAAGACGGCGGTGAGAATTTGCGGTTTTTTGGCGTTTTGCACGGCTTGAGCCAAGGCCGGGCGCATCCCGCCGGCGGAACATCCGCAAACCGAGTTCACCGCGACCATCACCGTTTCTGCTGATTCCAAAAGCCCTTCTACCTCCTCCAGCGTTCGCATCTCTTTGAACCCGAGGCGAACTAGATCCTGACGCATGGGGGCTATCATAAGCTCCGAATATGGCATTCCCGACTCCTGAGGTTTGACGGTGTTGAGGTTCCAACGCGCAACCTGTCGTGGTAGAATTCGGCCTTTCCCTCACCCGGAGCATGGATGTCGGGGACTTCCCGATCCGGGTGGAGGTTCGTCGATGACAAGATCACCGTTATCGACCTGGTGGAATGGGAAGTGGCTGGAGAGATTTTTTTCGGGAGACGAACCCGACGGAATGGCTTGGACCGGATAGGAGAACGTCGTGTGGATGAGAAACGCCCGAAGAGGCTTAAGCCCGCGTTTATGGGTAGTGCTTTCCATTCTACTGGTGGCGCTTGGGGGCTGTGGGAGTGGAGAGGAGGCTCCGCCCGGCGGAGGGGAGGAGGGGCCGGCGACGGACCCCGAAATCTGGGAGGGGGATGTGGTGGCGGCTACCAGGACCCTCCGTCCTCCGGAAGGAACGGAGGGGGACTGGGAAGTGTTTCGAGCCACCGCGACCATGGCCTGGGAGGAGGGTTTGGACACCCTTCCCATGAGTCAGGCCATGGTGAGGATCGGACTCTCTTTCGTCGGAACCCCGTATGCGCCCGGAACACTGGAGTTGGCCGGTGAGGAAGCTGTGGTGGTGAACTTCCAAGAGCTTGATTGCGTCACGTTCGTGGAGAATGTTCTCGCCCTGGTACGCTTCATCAGGATTCATGATCCGGAGATCCTGGAGTCGGAAAGGGGAGCCCAGGAGGCCTACCGGGGAACCTTGAGGGAGATCCGGTACCGGAGTGCGAGGGTCGACGGCTACGCCAGCCGCCTCCACTACTTCTCGGATTGGATCCGGGATAACGAAGCCAAAGGCCTGGTGAAGGAGATGACCCGGGAGATGGGTGGGGAGGAGGACTACAAGGCCATCGACTACATGACCACGCATCCGGAGGCATACCGCCAGTTGGCGAACATGGCGAATGTGATGGCAATTCAGGAAACCGAATTCCAACTCAGTGGTCTTGCACGGTTCAAGATTCCTGAGGGAGAGATCCAGGTTCGGGCCTCCTCCATTCAGGACGGGGACATCGTTGCGGCTACGAGCACCGTAGATGGCCTGGACGTGACCCACACTGCGCTGGCCTATTGGCAGGGATCCGAGCTTTATCTTCTGCACGCCCCCTTGGTTGGGGAGGCCGTTGAGATAAGCCGGCTGCCTCTAGCGGAGAGGATCTTGAGGCAGGACGGGCAGGATGGGATTCGGGTCGTGAGGCCGCTGGACCCCTTGGGATCAGGTAGGGGGAATCCCGCTCCGTGATCTCGCCAATCGCCGGGGCTGCAGCTGCCGGGCTGGTTTTGGGAGGTGGCGTGTTCGCCCTGGACCGGGTGGCTTTGAGTACTGATTCGGCCACCCTTCAAGCCTCTGGCCGGAAGGGTCTCCGATCTTCCCTACCTGTCGGAGGCCATCACGATTCCCTCCGGTGGAGAGACCCTCAACGGGTGGATTCTTCGGCCCGAACCTGAGAAGGACATTGGTGGACCGGTGCTGGTCCTGGTCCATGGTTGGGGGTCGAACCACGGAACCATGGCCCGACTGGCTCAACCCCTCTTGGAGGTAGGCTATCCGGTTCTCCTCTTCGACGTCAGGCATCATGGGAAGAGTCGTGGCGCTTCCTATGTCACAGCCAGGCATTTCCGGGATGACATCGTGGCGGCCATCCGGGAGGCGGAGGTGAGGTTTTCCGATCGGCTGCGGGTGTTGGTCGGGCACTCCATGGGAGGGTCAACCGGGATCGTGGCTGTGGCCGAAGGCGCTCCCGTTCAGGGACTGATCTCGATAGGAGCTCCGGCGGACCTCTGGGAGGTGTGGGCCTACCATCTGGACCGAAAAGCCTTGCCCGGAAGGTGGGTGGTCAGGCTCCTGGGTCCCTTCTGGAGAGTCCGGGCCGGTGTCCCCTGGGAAGCCCTTGATCCGCAACTCCGAGCCAAGGATCTCGACGTGCCTTTCCTGATTCTCCACGGAGAGGAGGACGAGAGCGTGCCGGCCAGCCATGCCTACCGCCTGGCCGGAGCCGGCGGAGTCGAGCCCCGGATCCTCCCTGGCCAAGGCCATACCGACGTATTGGAGAGTGCTGACCTTCACCGGGAGGTCATGCGGTTTCTTGCGACCCTGGCTTCCTGACTCGGTTCCGGGAGCCAGGAGGGGCTGGATGGCGCTCTGCCCCCGTCACCGCTGTGTCCCGGATGCGATGGACGTAGCCCACTCCGGCAGAACCGAGGGATCGATATCGAAAACCACCGATCCAAGGGTGTAAACTACCCCCGCGATCACCAAAGCCCCCACCAGATTCAGGACGATGCCAATGCGGGCCATCTCCCCTACGGTCAGTCTCCCGCTTCCGAAGATGATGGCGTTGGGTGGAGTGGCTACCGGCATCATGAATGCGCAGGAGGCTGAAAGGGTGGCAGGGATCATCAGGATCAGCGGGTGGGTGTCGGTGGCTACGGCGATGGCCGCCAGGATGGGGAGGACCATCTCGGTTGTGGCTGTGTTGCTGGTGAGCTCGGTGAGGAAGGTGATCAATAGGCACACCAGTAGGATGAGGGCGAACGTCGGCAAGCTGCTCATGGCCTGAAACTGCTCGCCCATGAGTTGGGCCAGCCCTGTCCTCTGGAAACCCGCTGCCAGGGCAAAGCCCCCCCCAAAAAGCAGGACAATGTTCCACGGGAGTCGCGGGATCACGTCGGGGCCCATGATCCTCAGGTCGCCCCGACTCCGATCTCGGGTGGGAATGAAGAAGAGGATTGAGGCCATAGTGATCGCCACGGTCCCGTCATCGATCATTTCCGGATAGGGCAGCAGGCGAGACCACCCCGGGAGAGTGGCCAGTCCGAGCTGTAAGTCCACCCGGAACACCCACAGGATGGCCGTGGTGGCGAAAACCGCCATCACCACCTTTTCCTCGAAGGTCACGGGCCCGAGGGCGGCCCTCTCCTGCCTCACCACCTCTCGATCCACCGTCAGCTCCGATGGAGCCCGATAGAATACGCGAGTGATAAGGACCCATGCGATCCCCAACATCGTGACCCCCAGCGGGAGGGCCATGGTCATCCACTGTCCAAAGGAGATGGCCGGGGCCTCGGGAAAGAGAATCTGGAAGATGCGAACGAAGGAGAGGTTCGGGGGGGTTCCCACCAATGTCATGAGTCCCCCCACGGAGCATGAGTAGGCGATTCCCAACATGAGCCCAACCGAAAATGGGTGGGCTCGGTCCTTCCCGAACTCCTCCTCGATCTGAAGGATCATGGCCAAGCCGATGGGGACCATCATTACAGCAGTGGCGGTATTCGAGATCCACATGGAGAGAAATGCCGCAGCAAGCATAAAACCGAGGACCATGCGGGCCGGGCCGCCCCCCACGGCATGGATGATGGCGAGAGCGATGCGTTTATGGAGATTCCACTTCTCCATCGTAAGGGCGATCATGAACCCTCCGATGAAGAGCACGATGATGTTGTTGAAATAGATTGGGGCGGTTTCCCGCCCGGCCATGATCCCGAGGAGGGGGAAGAGGACCAAGGGAATGAGAGCGGTTGCAAAAAGGGGGATGCAGTCGCTGACCCACCAGATGGCCATCAGGAGGGCCACTGCCGCCATTCGGCTCGCCGGAAGATTTCCGCCATCTACGGGGAATGTCAGAAGGAGGAAGAAGGAGACCAATCCCAACCAGAACCCCACCCTGTTGGCGCTTCCTCCGGTCCGTCTTTGCATTCCCATGGATTTCCTTTGAGTTCTCTTCGGACCCATTTCGTAGGTATCTTGGGCCCAGAGACTGAAGAGAGGCAACCTGGGAACTTGTGCCCGGCATGGGGTGTGACCGAGTACGGGTCCCGAGTCAGGAGGGCGCTCACATGAAAATTCGAGCCCTTTACGAAGAACGATCGGGTTGGTCGTGGTGGGTTCATCCCCTCATTTGGCTCACCCTATTGGCAGCGGTGTTTCCACTTCTCGAGTTGGCCAAGGGAAATGTCGGAGGTGGGGAGGGTGCCATGCCCGTCGGGGTGGCTGCACTTTGTCTTTTTTTTGGTTTCGGCCTCCCCTTCCTTTTCTACTTCCTCATGGGTCAACTCAGAACCCGGATCACCTCCGAAGGAATCGACATTCGCTGGGGATTTGCCGAGGTCATCAAAAAGACCATCCCCATCGGGGAAATCGTAAAGGCGGAGGCTATAACCTATTCCCCCATCGGAGAATTTGGGGGTTGGGGGATCCGCATGGGTGGGAATAAGAAGAAAGCCTGGACCGTGAGGGGGAACCGAGCCGTCCTCCTTCATCTCAAAGATGGGACGCGGTTCTACCTGGGTTCGGACAAACCCGAGCGGGTCGTCCAGTGGGTGACATCGGCAATGAAAAGGAGTGAGGAATGAGTCAGGACATGGACCCCCGGACGCCGTTCCGGTCCGAATCCTTGGTTTCCGAGTTGATGATGCCCCACCAGGTGAACAACCACGGGCACGTGTTCGGGGGAGTGGTCCTATCCATGGTGGACCGGGCAGCGGGAGTGGCCTCCATGAGGCACTCCGGACGCCCTTGCGTCACGGTCTCTTTCGACAGGGTGGATTTCAAGGAGCCGATCTTCACCGGCGAAGTAGTGACCTGCAAGGCTCGGGTAAATTTCGTGGGTCGAACCTCGATGGAAATAGGGGTCCGGGTTGAAGCGGAGAACCTCTTCTCCCGGGAAATACGGCACACCAACAGCTGCTACGTGACCTTCGTTGCCATCGACGCGAACCACCGGCCGGTACCGGTGCCTCCTTTGGAGCTGGAGACCGAGGAGGACCGAAGGCGGTTCAGGGAAGGCCAGAAGCGAAGAGAAGCCCGCATCGCCCTGGCCCGGGAATTGGAGGATACCTGATCCCGCGTTGCAATTCCCAGCACCTTCCTCCGGCCGGGAGTTGACACCGCACCAAGCAATCTCGAAACTGACTGTGCAATTCGACATGGCGGGTGGGTCATCCCGGAAGCCGGTGAGAAACCGGCGCGGCCCCGCCACTGTGAGAGGCCCGAGAGTACTCGGAACGCCCACTTGAGCAGGCCACTGGGGGACACCCCCGGGAAGGCAAGTCGGGCGGCCTCGAGCCAGGAGACCTGACCCACCCCGCATAGAAACCAGTGTCTCCGTGGGGGGGCATGGGGCTTCCCAGCAAGATCGATAGCTCAAAGCCCTGCTCTTTCCCCCAAGGAGAGAAAGGGGTTTTTCCATGGATGGTGCCCGCGCGGGTGGGGCCGGCCGCAGCCTGCTCTTGATTCTGAATGCGGTTGTTTCCCGGTCAACGGCGGCCGGGGCTTCTCTTCTCCTCCTTTTCCTTCTCCTCCTTTCCCCCCTCCCCCCTCCGGTCATGGGCCAGGTCCGACCCATCGAGCTGGAGGGGTTCGTCGTCACCGGAACACCGGTCCCCAGAACCACAAGTGCCGTGACCTCCCACGTTACGGTCCTTGACGGAGAAGAGCTCCGCCGAAGGGGGGTCACCAGAGTGGCCGACGCCCTGTCGGGAGTTCCGGGCCTGGTTGTGGTTCAGAGCGGTTCATACGGCAGTGTGACCTCCACCTTCCTTCGTGGGGCAGAGGGGGATCATGTGAAGATCCTGGTGGACGGTGTGGAGATGAACCAGGCTGGTGGGGGATTCGATCTGGCGGGTTTGGTCCTTTCTGACGTGGAGCGTATCGAAGTGGTCAGGGGGCCGGCTTCGGCCTTCTATGGCTCTGATGCCATGGCCGGGGTGATCCACATCATTACGCGGAGGGGTGGAGGACCCCGAAAGGCCTCGGTTTTCGGACGTGGGGGAAGCTACGGAAGCATGAACTGGGGCGCCGACGTTCATGGGGGAACCGGTACCTCGGGCTATTCGCTTTCTCTTTCCCGCGCCACCTCCGACGGAATCCTGGCTTTCAACAACGACTTCCGAAACACCGTGGTATCCGGGAAGGCGTTCGCGCACCCCTCCGAGAAAACCCGTTTGGAGTTGTCGGGGAGATATTCTGACCGGATATACCACTTTCCCACGGACGGATCAGGGAACGTGGTGGACCAAAATGCCCTCACCTTCGGGGAAGAGTGGACTTTGAGTGCGGTGGCGAGCCGCGCGGTCTCCGACAGGGTGGAGCTGTTGGCCACCCTGAGGACGTACCGGTGGGATGGGGGATCGGATGACCGTCTCGACGGCCCGGGTGACACCCTCGGGTACTACGGATACACGAGTGAGGATTCCTTCCGGCGCACCTCAGGGGAGCTGCAGGGGAGCCTGGTCCCCTGGGCCGGATCCGTCATGTCCGTGGGGGTGGAACTCGAGGAGGAGGCTCAGCATTCCGTTTCCGAGTCCTTCAGCCAGTTCGGGCCCTCCCAGGGTGACAGCGAGTACGAGCGATGGAACCGGGGTTACTACGCCCAGATGGTCTCGGAGGCGTCCGGCTGGGCAGGAAATCTCGGAATCCGGTTGGACGAAAATGAGCAGTACGGGGAGTACTTTACCTACCAGGCGGGGATTTCCTATTCCACCCCTGCTTCGGGGACGCGTCTTTTCGGAAGTGTGGGGAGGGGTATGAAGGAACCGGCCTTTCTGGAGACCTCCTCCACCGGATTCACCGTGGGGAACCCCGACCTGGAGCCTGAGCGGTCCTTCGTGTGGGAGGTCGGTCTGCAACAGCCCCTCGGGAAGGGGGGGATCGCCACTTCGCTGACATGGTTTCGGCAGTCCCTCCGTGACCTGATTCAGTACACCTTCACCAGTCCTGAAGCTGGCGGGCCCAATTTTTTCAACGTGGCCAAAGCTCGAACCCAAGGGATCGAGGCCACCCTGGCCGCGCCCCTCGGCGCCCTGTCCATGTCCGGGGCCTTTACCTACCTGGACTCGAAGGTACTCGATGCCGGATTCGATGAGGGGGAGGGAGCCGTGTTCGTGGAAGGATCCTCCCTGGTCCGGCGCCCCAGGCATCAGGGGAGCCTCAGCGCAGGTTACCTCTTTGCCCGGGGGGTTTTGAATGGAGACGTACGCTGGACCGGGTCCCGGTCCGACCGGGATTTCTCAGCTTGGCCCGCATCCCCCGTTGACCTGCCCTCTTACACCCTTCTTAATCTGGGCGTAGAGGTGAACGTCCTGTCGGCGAAGGGTGGGAGGCCCGGGATCAATCTTCAGGTCAGGGGTGAGAATCTTCTGGACGAAGAGTACCAAGAGGTTTTCGGATTCGACGCTCCGGGCCGGGCGTTTATGGTCGGATTTCAGATGACCTTCGGCGAAGCAGGCTCATAAGGCTTAGTTTAGTGGAGGTTCTCCGAGAGCGCTCAACCCTGCTTTTGGGATGTCTCCCCCATGAAAGCTGTCACGTTCGACGTCTCCGTTCCCAGGTACCTTCTAGCGAAAAGCCTTGGGGGCTTCACCTCTTCAGTGACCTTCGGCGCCCTTGGCGGTCTTCGCCTCCAGGACGTGCCTGAGCCGGTGATTCCAGGGCCGGACTGGGTTCGCCTTGAAGTTCTGCTGGGCGGTATCTGTGGCTCGGATATTGGGAACATCACCTTCTCCAGCAGCCCGGCCATGGAGCCCTTCGGCTCCTTCCCCGCCGTGCTGGGACACGAGATCCTGGCACGGGTGTCGGAGGTCGGGCCGGCGGTAACCTCCGTCCAGGTCGGGCAGCGTGTGGTCGTAGAGCCCATGCTTTCCTGCCGCATCCGTGGGTACCAGGATTACCAGTGCCCATCCTGCGCGGTCGGCCTGCACGGGACCTGCGAACAGAGTGGGGAGGAAGGTCCTCTCGAGATCGGGGAATTTCCCATAAGTCCAGGTCTGACTATCGGTTACCATCGGGACCTTCCTGGGGGGTGGGGAGAGGCGATGATCGCTCATCAGACCCAACTGTTCCCGGTGCCCGACGAGATGGAGGACCGGACGGCGGTTCTTATCGAGCCGTTGTCCATTGGCGTGCACGCGGTTCTCAATGCACCCCCAAATCGGGGAGAGGCGGCTCTCGTGATTGGGAGCGGTCCGATCGCAATGGCCACGGTCTGGGCGCTTCGGGCATTGGGGTTCGGGGGGGATCTGGTGGTGCAGGCCAAGCGGGACAAAGAGGTGGAGCTGGCCCTCTCTCTTGGAGCCAGCCAGATCGTTCGGCCCGGCCCGGAGGCTCGACAGGCCCTGGTGGACACCGGAGCCATGGCGTATCAACCTCTGGCGGGACCGGAGATCTACTCCGGGGGGGGCTTCCCGGTGATCTACGATTGCGTCGGGAGCCGTGAGAGCCTGGACCAGGCCATTCGATTCGCCACGCCCCGGGGTCGCATCGTCGTCCTGGGCTGCTCGGCGCAGATCCGGAAGCTGGATCTCACCTTCCTGTGGTCCCGGGAGTTGGAGATTCGCGGGTTCCTCGGGTACGGGACCGAGGCCTGGGATGGGAGAGAACTTCACACCTTCGAGATCACCCGGGAGTTGCTCCTGCGAAAGCCCCTCCCCCTAGAGCGGATGGTAACCCACATCTTCCCGCTGGAGCAGTACAGGGAAGCTCTGAAGGTGGCAAGCAACCGTCGGCGGAGCGGTGCAATGAAAGTGGTGCTGAAGCCCTAGGAGCCGGTGTGGCGATAGGGGTGTGGCGTGTCCGGTTGTTGTCCGGCGCACCATTCCCCCGTGCCTTGGCCGCGCCTCACGCTTTGCCCCGAGTCTTCTTGATGGCTTCCTGAAGAGCATCGAAAGCCAGAAGGGCGCATTTGATTCGGACGGGGAACTTGCTCACGCCCTGAAGTGCCCTCAGATCCCCCATGGTGCGGTCCCTGGCCACCTCTTCGTCCCCGTGCATCATGGCTGTGAACTGCTTGGCTAGGGTCTCGGCCTCCGAGAGGCTCTTTTCCTTGAGAAGGCTCGTCATCATGGACACGGCGGCCTGGGAGATGGAGCAGCCCTGGCCCACGTGCCGGGCATCGATGATGCGGTCCCCCAGGACTTGGAGCTGAAGGCGGATCTCGTCCCCACAGACCGGGTTGGCCATGTGGATTTCAACCGTCTTCTCCGGGAGTTCGCCTTTGTTACGGGGTTTCCGGTAGTGCTCCAGAATCAGCTGCTGATATAGGGAGTTGAGGTTCGGTTCCGACATTGATCGAGTTACCTCCCGAAGATGCTCTGTACCACCTGGAGGCCTCTCACAAGGCGGTCCACGTCATCGGTCGTGTTATACAGGGAAAAGGAAGCCCGGGTTGTGGCGGCCACACCCAAGTGCTTCATGACGAGTTGGGCGCAGTGATGGCCGGCCCGGATGGCCACGCCCTCCGAGTCCAGGATCGTCGCGATGTCATGGGGATGAGCATCTCCCAGGGCGAAGGAGATGACGCCCGAGCGCTCGCTCAGATCCTTCGGGCCATAGACGGTCAGATCAGGGATTTGAGCCAGCCGATTCAAGGCATAACGGAGGAGGCCGGTTTCGTGTTCCCTGATGGCGGCGTAGCCGACATGTTCCATGAAATCCACGGCAGCTGCCGCGCCCACGGCTCCAGCGATATTCGGGGTCCCCGCCTCGAACTTGTGAGGGATGTCCGCCCAGGTGCTCTCGTCCCTTCCCACGATGCCGATCATTTCTCCCCCTCCCTGATAGGGAGACATCTCCTCAAGGAGCTCTTTTCGGGCCCAGAGAACCCCGGTACCGGTGGGGCCACACATCTTGTGGCTGGAGAAGGCGTAGAAATCAGCGTCCAGCTCACCTACGTCCACTTTCATGTGGGGAACGGCCTGGGCGCCGTCCAGGAGGACCAGGGCGCCCCTGGCGTGTGCCGCCTGAATGACCTTGGAGACCGGATTCACGGTGCCCAGGGCGTTGGAGACGTGGGTCAAGGCCACCAGGCGTGTCCGGTCTGTCAGAAGCTCGTCCAGGGTATCCAGGCGGAGCTTACCCTCGTCATCCATCTCGATGTACTTGAGACGTGCTCCGGTCCGGCGGGCTACCAACTGCCATGGGACGATGTTGGAGTGGTGTTCCATGGTGGTGAGGAGGACCTCGTCACCCTCTCGGAGCTGGTCCATACCCCAGGTGGCTGCCACCAGGTTGATCGACTCGGTGGTACCACGGGTCCAAATCACTTCCGCCGGATCCGAGGCGCCGAGCCAGGTCGCAACCCGGTTCCGGGCCCCCTCGTAGGCCAGCGTGGCCCGCCGACTCAACTCATGAATACCTCGGTGGACGTTGGCGTTGTCCTCCCTGTAGTACTTCTCCAGGACGTCCAGGACGGACCTAGGTTTTTGAGAGGTGGCTGCGCTGTCCAGATAGGTCAACGGTTTTCCGCTGACCACTTGGTGAAGGATCGGGAACTCATTCCGGATCTTGTTTACATCGAATGTCGAGACGGCCTGGAACACGGCTGCCTACCCTCTCTGGAAAGACTGTGAAACCCGGTTGAGGCCCGCACTCCGGACCCGACGGGGAGGTCAACTCGTTAGAATGTAGATTCCCTCTTCCCGGATCTCCACCGGGAAGGCCTTGATGTGCTTCACCGCCGGAAGCCCCCGGGGGGCCCCGGAGGTCACGTCGTACCGAGCTCCATGATACTGACAGACGATGGTGGTCCCCTCCATCTCCCCATCGGAAAGGGGAAGGTCCTCGTGAGAGCACCGGTTCATGACGGCGTAGATGGTACCGTCTACGTTCGCAATGACCACAGGGTCCAGGCCCACCATCACCGAACGCAGCGACCCCGGAGGACAATCCTCCAGGGTCGCGACCTTGATCCAGTCAGTCATGTTTTCTCTCCGGAATCAGGGGTGTCGCTTGGATCTCTGCCAGAGACCCCTGGAGTTTGTCATACCTGCCGGAGCTTGGCTTCGATGACGTTTGTAACCTTCTCCACGACTCCACCCAGGGGCAACCGGGAGAGAACCTCGCCCAGGAAACCAAGGACGACAAGGCGTTCTGCCTGCTCCCGTGTGAGGCCCCGGCTCATGAGGTAGAAACGGGACTCAGCGTTGAGTTGACCTACTGTGGCCCCGTGGGAGCACCGCACGTCGTCGGCCTGAATCTCGAGGTTGGGGAGGGAGTCGGCCCTGGCCTTGTCGGAGAGGAGAAGGTTCCGATTGGTCTGGTAGGCGTCCGTCTTCTGAGCCTTGGGGTGAACCCGGATGATGCCGCGGAAGACGGATCGGGAACTGTGATCCAGAGCGCCCTTGTAAAGGAGATCGCTGGACGTGTTGGGGGCGATGTGATCCTGGCTGGTGTTGTGGTCGAAGTGCTGGGAATCGTCCCCAAAGTAAAGGCCCAGCATATCGGAGTTTGCGCCGGGCCCCAGAAGCTGGGCGTTCAAGTCCACACGAGAGGTGGTCGCCCCCATGCTCACGTTCAAAGTATCCAGTGTGGAGTCCCGCTGGGCCAAGGTTCGTTGGGAGGACTGGAAGAACGCACCGTGGCCGAGGCGCTGAAGGGATATGTACTGAACCTGAGTGCCGTCCCTGGCCAGCACCTCCACCGCGTCGGAGACGAGGGTCTGGGTCTCCAACTTTTCGGAGAGGATCTCGTCCACCAGGGATACCTGGCTACCGGGATCGGCGATGATGAGGGTCCGGGAGAAGAGCGCGACTCCCGCCTGGGATACCCACCGAGTCACCCTGATCGGCATTTCGAGCCGAACCCCTCTGGGTACGTGGAGGAGAACTCCATCGGTCCAAAGAGCACTGTTCAACGCCTCGAATTTCCCCGATTCCGGGGGGACAGCCTCGGTGGCGAGATACTTCTGCAACAGCTCCGGGTGCGAGTCGATGGCCTTGCGGAGAGAGGTGAGGACCACACCCTTCTCCAGTAGGCTTTCCTCGAGATCGACGTGGAAGACGACCCCGTCGATCTCCCACACATGCCCGGAAGCGGCATGGTCGGCCCGCATGGAATCCTGAAGTCCTTCGGGACAGGCCCCGAAGTCATCCTCACACTCGGTGAGCTTAGGCCAAGCCAGGGAGTCCAGGTCCAGCTTCTTCTTCAGATCCGTGTAGCGCCACTCCTCGAGCCGAGTGGTGGGCATGGGGGTCTTTTCGTAGACCTCCCAGGCTTGGAGGCGGCGCTCCTTGAGCCAGGACGGCTCCGGAGCGGAGTACGTCCTCACCCGATCCCTGTTGAGGGTGCCGGTGACCCCTTCCGGGGGTGAGGCTTTCGTTGCCTCTGGGTTCACTGCCGTCGAGCCCATCGCCGTGGTTCCGGTCATGGTTCAGCCTACCGACCCTTCCATTTCCAGGTCAATCAGGCGGTTCAGTTCCACCGCATACTCCATGGGGAGCTCTTTGGCGATGGGTTCGATGAACCCCCGAACGATGAGGGCCATGGCCTCTGCTTCCGACATTCCCCTGCTCATGAGATAGAATAGCTGCTCTTCACCGACCTTTGAGACGGTGGCCTCATGGCCCACGTTGGCGTCCCGTTCCTCGATCCCGATATAGGGATAGGTATCGGTTCGGGAGGTGTCATTGATGAGGAGGGCGTCGCACTCGACGTTGGACTTCGAATTTGTGGCGCCCTTATACACCTTGCAGAGCCCCCGATAAGAGCTTCGTCCCGTCCCCCTTGAAATGGATTTGGAGACGATGGATGAGGTGGTGCGCGGCGCGGCGTGGACCACCTTCCCACCGGTATCATGATGCTGCCCATTCCCCGCGTAGGCTATGGAGAGGATTTCCCCATGTGCGCCCTCTCCCACGAGGAAGCAGGACGGATACTTCATGGTGAGCTTGGAGCCAAGGTTTCCGTCGAGCCACTCCATGCTGGCGTTCTCGTGAACCAGCGCCCTCTGGGTCACCAGATTGTACATGTTGTTGGACCAGTTCTGGATGGTGGTGTACCGGAACCGGGCATTCTTGTGAACGATGATCTCGATCACCCCCGAGTGGAACGACTCGGTGGAGTAGACCGGGGCCGTGCACCCCTCGATGTAATGGGCGTGGGATCCCTCGTCGGCGATGATGAGGGTGCGCTCGAACTGGCCCATCCGCTCCTGGTTCACCCGGAAGTAGGCCTGGAGAGGGGTTCCCAATTCCACTCCCTTGGGGATGTAGACGAAGGATCCGCCGGACCATACAGCAGAATTCATGGCGGCGAATTTGTTGTCCTGGGAGGGGATCACGGTTCCGAAATACTTGCGGAACAGGTCAGGATGGTTCTTCAACCCCTCTTCAATGGAATCGAAGATGACGCCCTTGTCCCCCCATTCCTTCTTTAGGGAGTGGTAGACCATTTCCGACTCGTACTGGGCCCCAACGCCTGCCAGAATCTTTTGCTCAGCCTCGGGGATGCCCAAGCGCTCGAAGGTGGTTTTGATGTTGTCCGGAACGTCGTCCCAGGAGTGTTCCATCTTCTCCTGGGGCCGAACGTAAAAGTAGATCTCGCCCAAGACCCGTTCCAAGTCACTCAGGTCCCCGCCCCACGTAGGCATGGGCTTGGAGTTGTAGATCTCCAGCCCCTTGAGGCGGAACTTCAGCATCCACTCCGGCTCATTCTTCTGAGCGGAGACCTGGCGGACCACCTCCTCGTTCAGGCCGGGCTGGGTCCGGAAGACGTGCTTCTCTTCATCGACGAAGTGATACTTGTATTCCTCGAGACCAAGATCCTGAAGAGTTTCGTTTTCCGGCATGAAAGAGCTTCCTTTGAACGTTGTCTGGTGGCGCCGCTCGATCCGACGTTGGGACTAGGCCGGCTCAAAAGCCCGGTAATCGGCATAGCCGAGTTCCTCCAGCTCCAGGGCCACTTCCGGGCCACCGGTCTTGACGATTCTCCCGTCCACCATGACATGGACCACATCGGGTTTGATGTAGTTCAGGAGCCGCTGGTAGTGGGTGATTAAGAGGACCCCCATTTTTGGGTTCTCTTCGGTGAGGGTGTTTACCCCTTGGGCGACCACCTGGAGGGCGTCGATGTCCAGGCCGGAATCGGTTTCATCCATGAGGGCCATGGTGGGCTTCAACATGGCCATCTGAAGAATCTCGTTCCGCTTTTTTTCACCACCGCTGAAGCCGTCATTCACGGGACGCTCGGCGAAGGTGGGGTCCATGTCCAGGAGCTTCATCCGGTCCAGGAGCTCATCCTGAAAGTCGAAGAGGTCGAGCTCCTCCCCCTCTGGGAGGTGGGCCTGCTTCGCCGTCCGGAGGAAGTTGGCTATGGACACTCCGGGGATCTCCACCGGGTACTGAAAAGCGAGGAAGAGTCCGGCTTTCGAGCGCTCGTCGGGCTCCATCTCCAGCACATCCTCCCCGTTGAAGACCACACTCCCACCCGTCACCTCGTATTCGGGGTGCCCCGCGATGACTTTTGCGAGGGTGCTTTTCCCGGAGCCGTTGGGGCCCATGATGGCATGGACCTCCCCTGCAGGGATACTCAGGTTGAGCCCGTGGAGGATTTCCGTACCCTCCTCGGCTACCTTCGCACTAAGGTTTTTGATCTGGAGGATGGGGGCGTCGCTCATCCGATTTCTCACCGTGCTGTTGGCTCATTGGGGCCCCGAAGTGAGGCCTTTCCGATGTCGTTAACGAGAATGATTCTCAGTTTCATAAAGCTAAAGCTTGCGCTTACCAAGTCAAGGGTCGGAACGGGAGGAATCCCCATCACGTCTGACGTTTCAACGTATTCCTACCACCCGTTTTCAGTGGGCAGGACCCGAGGGTACCCCCCGCCAATGGGATAGTTGGTCCCGAACCCGGGAAACTTAACCTGTTTCATTTTGGAGGGAGAAGGCTCCTGGAACCCCCTAATGCCGCGCGACCGCCTCAATGATCTGGTCGATGCCAGGCCGGACGTCACCCGAAGGTAGTCCCGAACCGTTTGTGAAAATGCTGAATATCAACTCCCTGCCCGAATCGGTGAACACATATCCGCTCAAAGAGTTCACATGGGTGATGGTGCCGGTTTTGGCAAAGACGCGGCTTTCCAGGGCTGAAAGTCGGTTCCGGAGAGTGCTTCCGTCCTCCCCCGGGCTTGCCAGGGCGTTCCTGAAAACCCCCGAATTGGACGAGGCCCGCATGAACTCCAGGATTCGGACCATCGCCCGGGGGGTCACCAGGTTATAGGCGGAAAGCCCGGACCCATCTCGGTACGTGATGTCCAATGAGTCCACGCCGACCACACGGGTGAGAAAGTCCTGCTCCACCCGGAACCCCTCCCCCCAACTCCCCCTCTCCCCTCGCTCAGCGCCGATGGTTCGGACCAACTGCTCCGTCATCCAATTCTGGCTCGGTTCGAGAATTGCTTTGACGATCTCCGCCATGGGCGGTGAGGTGAGTCCCGTGATGTGGGTGGCGTCGGGGCACTCCGGGACCGACACCGCTGAGGGGTCGGGGTCCAGGCGGGTGCCGCCGGCTGTCACACTGTCGGCGATTGTGCTCCCTGTGGTGCACCTTCCAGGGCCTACCCGTTCCCCCATGTCCCAGGCGATTCTACTACCACCCTGGATTTCGATTCCCCGGCGTTCCATGGCTCGAGCAAGGGCAGCGACGGCGAGGCGGACGGGATCTCTCTGGCTGACCTGGATGGTGTCTACCGTTCCGGCCTGGATCTGGCCCCCAACCATGAGGCGCCTCGATTCGGGCAGGTATTCAATACTCCGACCCCGCGCGCTGCTATCGGGGTGGACCGTTACGAACCCGGCAGAGATGAACTCGCCCCCGAGGAATGGCCACCAGCGGGCCTGGGCTGGGGCATCCTCCTCCCTACCTGCCGTGACCTCCACGGTCAGCACACCTTCAGCGATTGAGAAGGCGCCTCCCGTGGCCCCAGAAGTTCCAGACAGGTTCTGGACCATCCAGCTTCCGGGGACGCTGGTGGAATCCCAGCTACTGACGTCGACCACCAGGGACCCCGTGACAGTCCTGATTCCCGCAGCCCAAAGGCCCTGGGCCAGGGAGTCCAGCGGGGCCTCGGCGGACGGGAAAAAACGCTCGGAGAGCGTCGGGTCCCCGCTGGCTCGAAGGAGAAGATCCCCGTTCAGCACTCTTCCTCCGTCTTCGAACGATCCCACCCCGTAGATGTCCGTTTTATAACGGTAATCCGGGCCCAGGACGGATAGGGCCGTAGCCGTGGACAGGATCTTCATGTTGGAGGCGGGAACGAACTTGAGGTGTGCGTGCCGGCTGTAAAGGATCTGGCCCCTTTCAGGGTCGACAATCCGGATTCCCCAATTCACCTGATCGAGGGGGGGAGTGGAAATGACCTCGTCGATCTCGTCCTGGAGCGCCCTACCATCGCCCGACGGGAAGGTGGCGCACCCACTGAAAAAAGCCAGTGACATGAGGATGACCGACCACAGGACCACGCGTGCGGTTGGCGAGGCCCCTTTTGGGCTTTGGTATTCCTTCACCTTTCCCTCCCTGACTTGGCTCACCGCTTCCCCTCTTACTTGGCCGGACGAAGGCCCTGGCGCCGGAAGACCTCCAGCGTCCAAGCCAACCCGCCTCGTTCGAGGAGTTTGGTGGGGCTGCACCCAACGTGCCGCTTCAACGCCTTCCCAAGGGCGCCTCCGGTGGCATAGCCCAGGTGGAAGGCCACACTCTCCACCGTTTCTGAAGACCGTTCCAGAAGATGGCTGGCTCGAATCAACCGGCCCCACAACAGAAGGAGTCGAGGGGACACCAGATTCAGGGCCTTCATTGCCCGGATCAACGCCCTTGGGCTCAAGGCCAAGGCTGCGGCCAACTCCGAAACCTGGGGTCTGGTCTCCGCATGTTCAATGGCCCAGCGGATGGCCTCCTGTGCCAAGGGTGGGATTTCTTCGGCGTTGCTCAGGACTACCAGCGTTGCCAGCGACGCTGCGATGGCTCCATCCACGACGGCCAAAATGTCCCTGGCGGAGGGGAGGGCATCCATCCGAATGACCCCGTCCACGCTCAACCGGCCCAGGTGATATAGGTCCATCTCCCTGCCGTCGAAATCGGAAGCGATGATCAAAGCGACGGTGGGGTGGTTTCGACGAAGCCTGCGAAGAGCGGTGAAGGGGATCGAGGGAGGAGGGTCGAACAAATCCAGTATGCATGCTTGGGGGGCCACGCTCTGGAGAAGGACCTCCAACTCCTCGAAATCCACTACCGACCTCACCCGATGGGAAGGGTCGAGGGCCCCTATCAGAACCGCAGCGGCTCTTTGATCGGACTGAAGAAGGAAGATGTCGTCCAATGAGTGTCCCCAAACCCGGGGGATTGGGGTTTATTCCCTTGAGGACAGGCTTCTAGGCCGGCTCCACGGTGACCGCAGTCCCATAGCAGAGCATCTCGGCGGCTCCGGACTGAACCATGGCAGTCTGGAACCGGACAGCCAGCACCGCGTTGGCGCCCAATGCGTCGGCTTCCTCCAACATCCGGTCGATGGCCTGTTCCCGGGCTTCGGCCATCATCTTGGTGTACTCCGTGATCTCGCCCCCGGCAAGGTTCCGAAGAACGGCCGTGATGTCCTTTCCCAGGTGCCGAGCGCGGATGGTGTTGCCACGGACCAATCCGTGCACCCCGACCACCCGAAAACCTGGAAGGTCGGGCGTGGTGACGACGATCATCTTTGGATGTCCCGGTAGGGGTCTGTCAACCAGACCCTGTAACGCTCCCAAATCACACTCGCCAGCAGAAGAAGGATGCCGACTCCAACGGCGCCGGTTGCCAGTTTCTGCCAGAGGAAGGTGGGGGAGGTGAGATAGACGTACACGCCGTAGGCTGCCCAAACCAGCGTTCCCACTACAAGTAGGATCCACCCGAAGGGTCGAGCCAGGTGCCGGTTCACAGCATACCAGACGGAGCCGTTCGGTCTGCCGTGGTTCAGCTTCAAATTCTGGAGGTCGTCTTTCATGGCTCTGTACACCGCTAGTTCTCGGCGAAGCTCTGTGGAGGCGTCCACGGAGGTCTCAATGCGGCTGCGTTCCTCAGGCCCTACCTCACCATCGAGGTAACGCATGAGTTCTTCGTGAGTCACCCGTTCCGACACGGCTCTTTCCTCACGGGTACACGGCCCCGATCTCCTCCAGGGCCTCCTTCAACGCACGCCTTGCATGGTACAGGCGACTGGCTACGGTCCCTTCCGGAATCTCGAGGATCCCAGCGATTTCTCCGTATCGGAAGCCCTGGAGCTCTTTGAGGATGAGAATCTCCCGATGCTCATCTCCAATGTGTTCCAGTGCTTCCCAAATGATCTCCCGGGCTTTGGCTCGCTCCCGGAACCTTATGGGTCCGGTTTCCGGGTCAGCCGGCCGCAGCTCCAGGAGTTCATCTATTGCTTCCAACCGAAAACGAGCCTTCCTACTCCGAAGCTGGTCCCGACATTGGTTTCGCAGGATCTGAAAAAACCAGGGGCCGAAAGGCCGACGCAAATCAAAGCGGGCCAGGGCTTCGTAGCTTTTTACAAAAGCGTTCTGAAGCGCATCCTTGGCGTCCTCGAGATTCCCCAGCATACCGAGAGCAAGCCGAAGGCCGGGTTGTTCATACGCCCGGACCAAGGGTTCGTAAAACCGGGAATCACCGGCCTTGCACTTCCGAATTAGCTCTCGCTCTACCTCCGGTCCCAAACCGACTCCAGTCCTGACTCGTTAGAAGGAGTACGCCTCGCCGCTGCAATCTCTTCAGTGAAGTGCCAAAACATCAAGGATGCTGATTTCCCGACCTTCCCCCATTTAGCGGCCGAATCGCCCCCAGCATCCTCCCGACCTCAGGAGCCTCCGTTCACTTTCGCTTCCTCTACCATCCGTCGTACATCCGCCCGAAGCCGCTCGGCGTCATAGACAATGCCGTCTTTGATGGTGTACAGGATTCCCCGGGTTCGCCCGACTTCTCCCGTCTGGTCGTTCAGACGGACCGCACCGGTTCCATAGAGGACTTTGAGGTTCTCCAAGGGGTTTTCCGCGACCACCACCAAGTCGGCCTTGAGCCCGGGACGGATGATGCCGAAGTCGATGGGTTCTCCTTTGGGCTCGGAGAGCTCCATGGCCCCGTACAATGTGGCTGACCGGAAGATCTCCGACGGACTGAATCCGGCTTCCCGAAGTAGCTCCAGCTCGCGGATGTACTCAAAACCGAAAGTGCTATAGATGAACCCCGAGTCGGTCCCCACCGTGACGTGACCACCGGCGTTCTTGTAGTCGTTCAGGAAATGCATCCACTTCTGGTAGAACCTTTTCCAGTGGTATTCGTCTTCGCTGGTCCAGTAGAACCAATAGGATCCGTGAGCCCTGCGACTGGGTGTGTAGTAATCCCAGAGAGATGGGAGTGTGTACTCATCGTGCCACTCCGCGCTCATGGCCCGCTTCAGGTCCCTGCTTGCCTCGTAAATGGTCATGGTGGGATCGAGGCCGAAGTCCAGCTCCAGGAACTCCTCGATCAGGGCGTTCCACTTGTCGCTTCCCGGCTCGGCCGACTGGTACCAGAGGTGGGCCACGTTTCCGAAGCGGTCTTGCTCATTGTTGTAATTGTAGTCCACCGGCCAGTTCTGGATGCTGTAGTCGGTAAGCATGGATTCCATGAGGCCGTAGTAGTGGGTCATCATGTCCATGCCGAGACGGGCGGCGTCCAGGGCGGTCATCCTGGCCACACCCATCTGGTCCAGGTGGGCTACGGTGGCCAGGCCGTGGTTCTTCGACTCGGCAATGAGGGCCGCCATGATCTCAGGATCCTCCGCGCCCAGCTTGATCCCGTCCACCTTCACTCCGTCCATCTGCACATTGGCCAGCCACCGAACCCACTCCCTGGCCGACTCTGCATCCGTAACGGCGCCGCCGTCCCACCCGGTTCCCGGGCGGTGAGTGGAGAACATTCTGGGTGCCACGATCTCGTTCCGTTCGGACAATGCCTTCTCACCCAAGGACCACTCGAATCCCCCGAAAGGCACTCCGCGAACGGTGGTGACCCCATGGGCAAGCCATAGCTTGTAGATGTATTCGGCCTGGGGCGCCTTTGGCACGCCTCCCGTGTGGACGTGCATGTCCACGAATCCGGGGAGGACATACATGCCGTGGGCGTCCACCTCATGGGTGGCTCCCTGGGGTCGGCTCCCATCGGAGATGGGCACACCGGGAAAGCCCACCGACCGGATCGACGCGATTCGGTCCCCCTCGATGACGATGTCCACGGGGCCCCGGGGCGGAGCTCCGGTTCCGTCGATCATCATTGCTCCCCGGATGATGAGGCGTTCGAAGGGACCGGCTCCCTCGTCAGGGCCTCGCCGAGTCGTGGGCTCCATCTGGGCGCTGAGGTTGGATACCAGCCCCAGGGCAAGAGTGAGGACGAGGGACGAAATTGCAGAGCGCTTGAACATGGCTTCTCCAGGAGCGAAGGCTGAACCTGGGGCAATCTATGGCACTCCCGAAGATCATTCCACAACGTTACCCTTTAATGTTTGATCTGTTGTCCCCGCGGTACCCTGGAGGCGGCCTTGGCCCAAGAAGAAATGGACCTCGATTCCCCACCCCAGGCCTTAAGCCGGGTTCAGGCTGAAGCCCAGGTTCAGGCCCTCCGGCGGACGATCCAAGGGCACAATTACCTCTATTATGTGGAGGCGCGGCCTGAGATCTCCGACGGCGAATACGACCGTCTCTTTCGACGTTTGGCCGCCCTGGAGAAGGTCTTCCCCGATCTGGTCACCCCGGACTCCCCTACCCAGCGGGTCGGTGGAGAGCCCAGAAATGACCTTCCGACCATCCCGCACACTTCCCCAATGCTTTCCCTGGATTCCACCAAGGAAGAAGCGGAACTGATCCGGTTCGACGAACGAGTCCGGAAAGCCGTGGGGGAGGGCGTACAGTATTTTGTGGAGCCCAAGCTCGATGGGGCCTCTTTGGAGTTGGTCTATGAAGACGGGGTCCTGACCCGGGCCGTGACCCGAGGGAATGGCCAAGAGGGGGAGGGGGTGACGGAAAATGTCCGAACCATCCCTTCGGTCCCCCTCCGCCTCCGGGACGAAGTGAGGCCGGTACCCGCGTTTCTGGCGGTCCGCGGAGAGGCTCTGATGTACCTCTCAGCGTTCAAAAGCCTGAACCAGAAGCTGGTGGAAGAAGGCTCCGATCCATTTTCGAACTCTCGAAACGCCACTGCGGGCGCCCTCCGACAACTAGATCCCCGAGTCACGGCTCAGCGGCCTCTGGACCTCATTGCCTTCGACATTCTCTCCGTGTCCGGCGCCGATTTCCGGGAAGGCCGGGAGGTGGTGGAGGCCC
>JBDRDQ010000572.1:0-2475 GCA_043820695.1 Gemmatimonadota bacterium
GAAGAAGACTGTCCCGCAAAACCCGGGAAACCGAAAGGCCTCGCCCAAGCAAACAAAGGGGCTGGTTGCCAAGGGTCAAAAACCACGGCAATCAGCGCAGGAGACGTGCGCCCTTGACAACCACTCTCATAGAACGTCTCGCGGGCTGCCGGGAGCAGGGTCAGGTGCTTACCCGGAGCCGCCATTCACTTCGCTGCTAGCCTACCGGCCCACCCGGCGTAGGGCCACGAGGCGAAGCCGAGTGCGCGGCATGACCTGCTGTTAGGCGCAGTTTAGATTCCTCGATTCGCGTATTCCGCTCCTGCTACCACCGAGGAGACCGCGCTCAAAAGACAAACACAGAGATGCCCGCGGCGAGGCCGTACTCGTTCGATTTGATGTCTCTGGAGCTATAGTCCCACTTCTGGAATTCGTAGAAAACCTCGGTATGGATTCCTACACCACTGGATACCATGAAGAGAGCGCCCCCTGCGCCTCGATAAGACGTATGGGTTGGGTCCTCCTCTATCTCTGAATTCCACGTCTTCCCGAACTCAAGGGTTCCGGAGAGATACAGGTTCCACGGGCGTTCGCCCCTGAAAAGGAAGTAAGTCAGAGCCGGGCCACCCGCGAGATACCATTCCCCTCCAGAATACCAGCCCATCGAAAATTGGCCGCCAAAGGCGAGGCCGGGAACCAGGAAGTACTGCAGGGAAGGAGCCACGAAAAAACGCGTTCGTTCATCGCTGTGTTCCTCACCATCCATACCGACCCATGTGATCGTGCTGGAAGTGAGGCTTGCCTCGCCTCCGATGAGAAAGCTCCCTCGGTCACCTGGGTGGGATTGCCCCGAAAGGTCCGGCACCCCAGCGATGCCAACGAGGAAGACAATCGTGCTTGCAGCCGCAAGTATGTTCATCCGGCATTCCCTCTTCTCCTGAAGTCAAGCCATCTTCGGAATATTCGGGGAACCAGCCCTGAACATCAAATCCTCTCTCCAATCCCAACTCTCGAAGGGAGGTCCAGATCGTGTCAACCTGGGTGGGGCTCATCTGGGAACTCCCGATGCCCTGGATCCGGGGATGGACTGCGAGTCGGCCCACCACACCGAGGCGAGGATGATGACTTGGGTCCAGGGGGAGGGCACCCTTGTTTTCAAGGAGGACAATGGACTCGAGGGCCGCAGTCTCGGCGACCGCGTGTCCCTGGTGTGGACCCTCGGGGTTCTCGTGGCGAGGGAGTCGTTCATGGAGCGTCACCAACCCCAGTACATTCCCGACTGCCCGGTCCAGGTCCTCGAGCGGGAGTCTCTCCTCTCTTACGGCCGCCTCCAGAATGGGTGGTGTCAGAGGATTCGCAGGCATCTCAAGGTCCAAGCCAGCCTGAATTGCCCCCACGGGATCGTTCACGGCTCCCCAATCTGACACGACTATCCCGTCGAACCCCCATTCCTCCCGTAAGATCTTCGTAAGAAGGAGAGGATTGGACGATGCGGGGACTCCGTTGACTCGATTGTAGGCCGTCATCACCGCCACCGGATCGCTCTCCCGGACGGCGATCTCGAATCCTCTCAAATACAGCTCCCGGAGGGCCCGGTCACCCACCCGAGCGTCGATGACCATCCGTCGGTGCTCTTGGTTGTTGACAGCGAAGTGTTTGAGCGTGGCGCCTACACCACGAGACTGGACTCCTCGAACAAATGCCGCAGCGATCTTCCCGCTCAGGAGAGGGTCTTCGCTATAGTATTCGAAGTTCCGCCCGCCCAAAGGATGTCGTTTCAGGTTGAGCCCAGGGGCGAGGAGAAGCGAAACTCCATTGTGCGCAGCTTCCTCGCCTATGACCTCCCCAACCATCTCAATCAATTCTGGATTCCAGGTCGCTGCTAGCGCTCCCGCCGAGGGGAAGGTCGTCGCCGGCACGCTCCGCTCCGTTCCATCCTCTGCCGCGATCCGCTTGATTAGACCGGCCGGACCATCCGTCATCCAGACCGATGGGATCCCGAGGCGAGGAATATCCACGGTTTCCCAACTGTTCTTGCCGGTCAAAAGGCTGGTCTTCTCAGCGAGTGTCAGCTCTCGAAGCCATTGGCCGGTCCTTTCCTGACCTGACCCAGGAGTTGGGCTCGAGGAGAGAAGGAACAGGAGAACCAGTGCGAGTAGACGAATCATATCTTTGGCTCCGGGATCGAAGGGTACTCTTCGCTTGAATCCTCGTCGAAGTGCGCAACCGGATAACGCTTCAGAAGTTGCTGAACCGGCCAAAACCCGACGGTTTCCAGGCGCTTCTTACGTCCACTCCAGCCCTTCTCGCACCAGGCTCAGTCTGCTTCCGGCCGGTTGGGCCGGAGGCCGCCACAGGCGGCCGCAGCCAGCAACTTTCTTGATACTGATACAGGCCCCCTCCTGGACCTACGCCGAAGTGGGTAGGCACGATGTCGAGCACGCACTCACATCCAACCCAGGAGGGGACCCATGCGCTTCTACACCGAGCAGCATC
>JBDRDQ010000573.1:0-2482 GCA_043820695.1 Gemmatimonadota bacterium
ACCTGGTCGCCCTCCTTCCGGACGCTGCACTCCAGGACATTGCGGACGTTCAGGGCGGCAGCGATGGCCGCCACATTCTTTCCGGAGTCTTTAAATGAGAATGCCGATGTTCGAGCCGCCACGCGAAGGCCCTTGATGGCCGCCAGGCGAGTCGTCAGCTCGGCGGCCAAGCCGTCGGAAAAATACTCCTGATCCCCCCCCGCACTCATATCGTCGCAGGGCAGAACGGCAACCGATCGCTCGAGGGGAGTGTCGCGCTGGAAGCCGAAGGACATGCCCGCCATTGCCATCGAGTCCCGCTCCTGACTCCGGCCACGCAGAAGCGCCACACTGACCCCGGCCATGGCCAGGAGGAGGATTACCAAAACCAGCTCTCCACCGCTCACGCGCTGCCGCCCACGCTCGCCATGATTCCAGGCGAGAACCTGGGTGACCAGTAGTCCGAACAGGAGACCCACGGTGGCTCCCTGCCTGATCCACATCGACCATTCAAACTGTTCGGCCACCAGGTCGAACGCCTCCAGGCACAGCCATGCGCCAGCCAGGTACGCAACCGTCCACTGGACGAGCTTGCGTTTGCCAAGGCGCGCTAGGAAGTCGTGCATGGGTGGTGGCCTCCACGAGGTAGGCGAAGGAGGGGAGCGGGAAGCTGACGTTGGGAATAAACATGGGGAGCACACTGCGTCGACGGCAAATCCGGAGTCTTATTGTGGTCCTTCACCGAACTTCGCCATCTAGGAACGCTACTCGGCGGCTGAGTCCCTACCCGCCACCGCCGGCCTGATAGTTGTCGGTGAGGGTCTTCAAGAAGGCGACGATGTTCTCCATCTCATGGGGCGTGAGACCCAGGTCCCCCAGCTCGTCCCGGTTCACGGCCGCGGCCACTTCGGGTCCCGCCCACGGCGCCACATCCCGTGAGTTGTAGAAGCTCACCACCTGGTACAACGTGTGGAACACACCGTTGTGCATGTAGGGGGACGTGGCAGCGACGTTACGGAGTGTAGGTACCCGGAAAAACCCATTGAGCTCGGGATCCCCCACCACCGGCCCGAGTCCCAGGTCGACGTAATCCACCCCATCCGGATTGAATTCCGACGGGAGAAAGTAGTAGGGATTCTCCGGATTCTTCGGGGTTCCGAGGTTATCGTAAGTGTAGTCCGTGAAGAGGGGCGGGGAGCCATCAAGACCAGGACGACTAGGATGGCAGGCGACGCAGTTCCCCTTCTCTTCGTCTTCGAAGAGTGCCAGCCCGTGAAGCTCGCCGTCGGTGAGCCGCACCTCACCTGCCAGGTAGAGATCGTACTTCGAGTTGAAAGGATTGAGCTCTCTGCTCATCTCATAAGCGGCTATGGCGTCGGCCATGAAATCGTATGCCTCTTTCGAGTCATCCAATGCCCCTTCGCCGTACACCTCAAGGAACTGGTCCCGATAAGGAGCTTCCCGGATTGCCGCCACCACGGCCTCAGCGTCGGGATTCGCCATTTCCAGCGGATTGAGTGGAGGCCCCTTCGCTTGCTCAGCCAGTGAGGCCGCCCGACCGTCCCAGAAGAGCCCGCCCACCCATAGGCCCTCGGCCTCGTCGAAGGTCCGCGGAGGGATGTAGGCTGCGTAGGAAGCGGTCATGTCGTTTCGGTTGCCGTACCGATCCGGATGAACTCCCCTTGAAACCGGCAGCTGCTGGTTCGGATTCCCGAATCCCGAAACGGGTGAGTGGCAGTGTGAACACGCCTGCCCCGGGGGCGTGGACAGCATCGGATCGAAGAATAGAAGCCTCCCTAGGCCCTCCTTCGGGGTCAGCCCTGCCTGCTGGGCAGAGGTGGTCGTGCTTTCAGCGACGGGCTCTGGCCTCTCGCAGCTGGAGATAGGGAATACCGCGAAAAGGAAGAAGGCCGGAAGAGAGAGAGCTACCTTACGCATAGTTCGACTCCAGAGACTGACGGAGCGAGGACCACAGCCCCACACCCAAAAACCCAATTTCTTCAACAGAGGTTACTTCTCCCGGATCCGCAACCGACCCGGTCCCACCCCCCCCCCCTACCCCATCATCAAACAAAGGCCCAACCGCATACCCGACGGGACCCACCCACTGGATGGCAGCGGGGTGCACCCGGAGCGCTACGCCCTGGTGGAACAGATGGCAAGAGACCAAGGGGGCTCGGTAAGGGACCTGCTCAATGACGGGGAGCTCCGGAGCCGTGTCGTCCTGGATCACTACCTCGGGGAGGGGGTGGGCCGCCCCACTCTGGAGGACATCCTCGAAGAGCTCGCCCGGCCGGGCCGAGACCCCCGTCCACCCTTCGAGGCCTTTTCCTTCGCCGACGTCCACGCCATCGGAGATCTCATACCCGGCATGGTTTTGCCCGGGATCGTCACCAACGTCACCGCCTTCGGTGCCTTCGTGGACATCGGCGTCCACCAGGACGGGCTCGTTCACGTGAGCCAGTTGGCGGACCGCTTCGTAAAGGACCCCAACGAGGTCGTC
>JBDRDQ010000574.1:0-9030 GCA_043820695.1 Gemmatimonadota bacterium
TGGGGTTTCCCACTGGACCAAGCATGGGAGAAGGGCGATCTCGAGATCCTGGGGTTTCGTGAGGATTTCGAGATGCGGGTTCTGAGGTCCACCGAACCTGAAGACGCCCTGGAGGAGTTGGACCGCCTGGTCCCCCAGGACGTGACACGGGTTGCTGTGGACCCGGGCTCCATGTTCCTCCAAGGAGGAAGCCGCACTCTTCTTGGCCGGGCCTTCCTGGAATGGGCCCGGAAGCATCCCGCCACGATTTGCGTGACGCTCTCCATCGACACCGCTGAGACTCTCCCGTCTTCTGCCGAATGGCTCGTTCATGCTACCAGCGGGGTCTTCCTGATCGACCGGCGGCAGGATGGCCTTTATCAACTGCTGGTCAGCCGCTCCGTCCCCGGCTCGACCGGGAGCGATGATCCGGTCACTCTCCAGCTTTCGCCCGGCCTCGGGTTGGCCGAGGCCGATCGGGATCCCTCGCGGAGGAGTTCGGACCGTCCCGCCGGGGCTTTCGACCATGTCCTCCTGGTTTCGTTGGGGAACTCCACTTCGACAGAGCTGGAGAGCTGGGCCAAAGGGACCTTTACCACCGAGGTGGTGACCGAGCCTCTGGACGCCGTGACCCGACTGCAAGGGGGCTCGGCATTCGGGTGCGTGTTGGTTCACGCACCCCGGCAGAGGCTGAGAGAGGCTCAGCAGGTCTGCCGCGCCACGCGCCCCCTTACCGGCGCCGCAATCGTTTTCGTCTCAGATGACGCCGTGAGATCGACGGACCGGGTGAATCTCCTCGAAGCCGGGGCCGATGACTGCCTGAGTGGGGGAGCCGACTTCAGAGAGCTGGCCACCCGAATCCAGCAAGCCGTTGCGGCAGGAGGAAAGCCCGCATCTTCCGTGGAGGTCGTCCGACCGGATTCGAGATCTCCTGTAGGCGGCCTGGTGCCCTCTGATCTCTTCAAGAGGGAGGTGGAGCGAAGGGGCTCGGATCAGACCCTGTCCATCTTCGGCATGTTGCGATTGGACTCTCCTACGGTGTCGCCGCCGGATCTCGAATTGGTTCTCACAGCTGCGGTCCGGGATGAGGATGGGGACATGGTCACCCGAGCCGGCGATGGATACCTGGTCCTGCTTCAAGGTGCCCGGTGGGATGCGACGCAGGCCTTTCTCTCCCGGTTCCGGGCCGGACTCGAAAAACGATTCGGCGGGGGGGCGTCCCTCCGAACCGAAGTGATGATCCATCCGTCCGGGAAAGATCAGATCGGGATGATTCTCGAAGGATTGGATCGACCCGATGCCGAACAGACGGGGTCTCGGGATCTGGAAGGATCGGGTGGCCAAGAGGGTTAGAGGGGGTTCGTCCTCCTCCCGATACTATCTGGGCTTCGGCTTCACCGCCCTGGTCCTTACAGGCTTGACCCTGTTCCTTGTCCTGGTCGTACTCCCTCGCCGCTACGTCATGAGCGTCGGCCTTCGGGAATCTGGGGCGAGCTTCCCTTCCGAGGCGGCGCCCTTTTCCCCCCCTGAAGAGCTGTACCGGGAAGCTCCCCCTCCCCCTCCCCCTCCCACCGTGGTGGTTCGGGGTCCGGCTGAGCTCTTCTGGTCCGAGGTCGATCCACTGCTCGATGCCGGTCGGTATACCCGGGCACTTCCCTTGTTCGAGGCGTATCTGGCGGCTAATCCGGGTGACCGGGGAGCCCTAAAGGAATACGGCATTACCCTGGACCGGGCCGGGTCCCCCGCCGAAGCCGTCCTGGTCTACGACAAGCTTCTGTCCAATCGGAATGACCCTGGGATTCGTCTCCTTCTGGCCCGCGGACTCAGAGACCGGGGCCGGTTGGAAGAAGCAACGGTTCAATACCGGATACTCATGGAGGAGACTCCCGGAAATGCCTCTCTGGCTCTGGAGTGGGGGCAGGCCCTGGCATGGGGGAGGGAGTATGAGAGGGCGGCTGAGGTTCTCTCCGGAGGCCTGGCTCAGGATCCCACCTCGGTCGACCTTCGGGTTGCCCTCGCTCAGGTCTATTACTGGTCCGGGAAGCTCGATGATGCGGACCGGATTTTGTCCGAGGTGGATGAGGAGTCCCTGACCGCTGCGGGAGGAGTCCCGTTGAAGCGGGATATCGTGGCTGCCCTGACACCACCCGAACCGGAGGTGGATGAGACCCCAGCCGTGGCGGCCCCCCTCTCTGCACTGGAGAAAATCGCAATCGCCCAGGCCGAGGAGGATTACGAAACGGCTGCACTCCTCTACCAGGAGGCTCTCCGTGAGACTCCTGAGGACACAAGCGCTTGGCGGGCCTACGCGGATCTCCTGCAATTCGGACTCGACGACCTGGAGGGGGCTCGGGCGGCCCTGCTCCCCGTGGAGGCCTTGGGTGGGACCGATCCGGCCCTGCAGTTCCGGCTGGCCCAACTTGATATCTGGACCGGTCGGAACGACGAAGCATCGCAACGACTTCAGACCCTGTTGGCCGGCCTCGGGAGGGGAAGCATCGCACCGGATTCGGGTCAGGCGGCGTCCATGGGAGCTGCAGAGGTTGCTGAAGTCCGCGCTCTTCTGGGGGACATCCGGCGTTGGCGCGGGGACCGAAGACTCTCCGGGGAAACGTACAGGGCGGCTCTCGAAACCGACTCCGCCAACTCCAGGGCGTTGGACGGCCTCGAGGATCTGGAGGGTGAAGCGGAGAGGGAGATCGACGATGTCGAGAGTCCGGGCCTGGGCGGGAGTGTTTACTCCCTCAACGATTCGGACGAATTCACCCGGCTTGACTTGGGTGTCGGTGGAGTGTCCATCAACGATCACTGGGTCTGGGGCTTTCGAACCGGGACGCGTTGGCTCGGAGGGTTAGACCTTTCCGGAGGAAAAGCGGACGAGCAGGGGCTCTTCCTCGAGTTGGAGTCTGCCCGTTGGTGGCGATGGGGCACGGTCAGGACAGGGCTCCACTTTGGACTCGAGGAGGTCCGACCTGAGGGACCGGACCTCTCATTCGGTTCCTCCCTCCACTTTTCGGATCTAGGAGGGTTCAGGACCGACCTTCGATACGACCATGGTCCCGCCCACCCGCTCACGGTGACCCTGCAGAGCGTGTACGGGAACGTTACCCAGGACCGGTTTACGGCGAGTCTGGCACGGGAGATCGACCGGCGATGGAGCCTCTCCCTTGCAGGGGATGCCGCGTGGCTCAGCCCCCGTGCGTTGGATGAGGCCCAAAGTACAGGGAGCCTTCGCCTCGAAGCCGGATTGAACCTGGGCAGGTCCGTGACCGACGATCTGATCCTGGGCATAAACGCCAGGGCTTTGACCTATTCCGAACCGTCCCCGGTGCTGGATGGACTCCGCCTTTTCTGGGATCCGGACGCGCTTTTCGCTACAGGGATCTACGCCCAGTGGGATAAGGGCCTTACGGAAAGCTGGAATCTCAGGGCCCGGTTGAATCCGAGCCTCGCCTTCATCGATGAGAGGACCGTGAGAAGCTTCGAAGCTGTTCCTCACCTGTCGGCTGAGGCCGGTCTCTCCTACCTGGGAAGCCGCTTACGGACAACCCTGGATGCGTTCTATTACCAGGGACGCTTCGACGGATACCAGGCCTACGGCCTCCGCCTATCGGTGAGCGCACGAGATTGGTTCAGGAAGGAGGGTGAGCGATGAGCCGTCGTCGAGGAATCTTCGCCTCCCTCCTCGTGGTGGAGTTCATGGTGGTCGCCACCATAGTCTTCGTCCTATGGGCGCTTCGATCACCCCCTGCGGTTCAGACCTTCCTGGTCAGGTTGGTGTTGGTCAGCCTTCTGATTTTCCTGGCCATTCTGTTTATCCGTTACTTCGCCCTCCTCTGGTTCGCCTACCTGGGCCATGCGGAACGCAACGTTTTCGGAAATCCGAAAGCCAGGGAGTTGCCGCCCATCTCCGTGATCATTCCCGCCTATAACGAAGCGAGGGTCATAGAAGGGGCGATGGCGAGCTTGGCAGGGCTGGACTATCCCGCCTTCGAGGTCGTGGTGGTCGACGATGGATCCTCGGACGAAACCCTGTCTCTGGCGTCTCAGTGGGAAGGCACCCACGGAAACGCCGAGTTCCGGATGGTCACGAAGAGAAACGGGGGGAAGGCCACGGCTCTGAACACGGGAATCGCGGTTTCCAAGCATCCCTTCATCTTCTGTATGGACGCTGATTCCAGGCTGGAGCCCCAGACCCTCCGAAAGGCGATTCAACAGTTCAATGACCCTTCGGTCGGGGCCGTCGCTGGTAACGTGAAGGTCCGGAACCGGGGGAGGGTCATCACCAAGCTGCAGGCCTTGGAGTATATCGAGGGATTGAATCTCGCCCGTCGGGCCCAGGGGTTCATTGCGGCCGTCAACATCGTTCCGGGACCCGTGGGACTGTTCCGGAGGGAAGCCCTGGAGGAGGTGGGGGGATATGATACCGACACCTTCGCCGAGGATGCGGATCTTACACTCAAGCTGGTGGCAGCCGGTTGGAAAGTGGTATACGAAGACACGGCTATCGCGTGGACGGAGGCACCGGAGAACTGGCTGGATCTGGTTCAGCAGCGTTATCGCTGGACCCGGGGCATCCTTCAATCCCTCAAGAAGCGGAAAGGCCTTTTCCTCAAACCCTTCCCTGACTTTCCCCTTTGGCTTTCCGTAGTGGAGATGGGGTTCGAGGCTGTGGTGTGGCCGATCCTCAACGTCTACGCACACCTCTTCTTCGCTTTGATCGCACTACTCTTCGGGGCGGGTGAGCTCCTTCTCTACTGGTGGATTCTTCTCACTCTTTTGGATCTGGTGGCTGCCTTCGTCACGGTGTCCATGGAGGAGGAGTCCCTCGCTCTGGTGCCCTTCGCCCTGATCTACCGGTTCTTCTTCATCCTCTTCCTGGACGTGGTCAAAACCTTCGCCGCCTTCGAGGAGCTGTTCAATCTCGGCATGGGGTGGGAAAAGCTCCGGCGGGCTGCCACCACCACCTAGGAAACCCCTGAAGCCCTGGAGTGGCTCATGAATGTCGTAGACCTTCTGATCACGATCGTAGTCGTCACGATTCTCGTGACCATTGTTTTGGCCGTGATCACCTACATCGCGTACAAACTTCGGCTGGCTAGGCAGCCTGCAGAGGATTCGGAGCTGGAGGGGGGCCTCAGGTATTTCGTCCGCTACCTTCCCCCTGAGGTTGGCCAGGGTTCGGGGGCCCATGCCTCGGAGGCGTGACCCGGTACCCCGGGCCCGAGCCGCAGGCCACTGGCTTGGCGGCATTCTCCTGCTTGGCCTTCTGGCAGGGGGTGTAGTCGTCGCCGCCGTTCTCCTTTGGGAGAACCTGGACGTCCGACAGTTGGCCCCCACGCTCGTTTCCGCCCCAGGGCCTCTCCCTGATCCGGTGCCGCCGGCCTCCCCGGGGGTACAGCCAGGGGCCTTCCCCGTCGTCCTCCTGAACTCCTCCAGGAACCGGGAGTTCTTCCCCGATGATGCCTATTACCCTCAGGCTCTGGGTCACTGGCGGATGCTGATCGAGGGGTTGGGCGGGACGATTCGGGAAGTCGCGTCGGTGCAGGAGCTGCGAGCCCTTGAGCCACTCGACCTTCTCGTCCTCCCCGAGGCGCCCTGTCTGTCTTTGGATGAGGTGTCTGCGATTCGGTCTCACGTCGAAGGTGGAGGCGGACTCGTCTCCAACTGGGCGGTTGGCGCCCGAGACGAGGATTGCGAGTGGCGGGGATGGGGCGCCGTGGGGGAGTTGACCGGCGCCGGGGACGTTCGGGAGTTGGCCGCTCGGGAGGCCCTTTATCTCACGGTGCCCGGGGGAATGGCTCTCTCCCCGGGATTGGATCCGGGCACTCGAATTGAACTCCGTCCGGAGCCCTCCTTGGCTCTCAATCTTCCTGGCCCTCGAGTGTACTGGTCGGATTGGGCGCTGAACCCGGCGCCGGATGAGAGCGGTGGCGGAGCCGATGTCGCGGCGGCAACCACTCTGAACTCTTCGGGCGGTCGAACGGCTTGGTTTGGGTTTCGCCTTTCCCAGGCCGCGACTCCGCGAGATAGCCTCCGGTTGGATCGATTGGTTCAGAATGGAATTCTCTGGGCTGGCGGCCGGGCTGTGGCCGCACCGGCCCCATGGCCGAATGGCAAGCGGTCCGCGCTGCTGCTCGTCGAAGACGTGGAGGCAGAGTATCAGAACGCCCGGGCCATGGCGGACCTCCTGGAGGAGCTGAAGCTGCCCGGGACTTTTTTTGCCGTGTCTCAGCTCGTCTTGGATGACACGGAGCTGGGCCAAACCCTGGCCCGTGTGGGGGAGGTGGGGAGCCAGACCTCGGACCACAACCCGGTGGCCGGTCTCGCCTACGAGGATCAGGCGGTTCGGTTGCGTCGAAGCTGGACAGAAATCCGTGACTGGACGGGAGACCCCCCTGGGGGCCTGAGGCCGCCGGAGGAGTCTTTCGATACCAATACCCTCCGGGCCTGGCGAGAGGCGGGAGGCCGCTACGTATTGGCGGTGAACCAAGCACGATCAGGGAGTCCGGAGCTCCATCGTTTTGACGAGGGGGATCCGGTGGTGTTGTTACCCCGTCTCGTGAAGGACGACTACAACGTTTTTGTGCAGGAGGGGGGTCTCAGGACCGACCGGCTATCGGAGGCTTTTCTGGAAGGCGCCGAGAAGCTGCGGGCCATCGGGGGTTTGGCTGTGGTATCGGTCCATACCCAGATCGTGGGTGCTGGGCGGCGGCTCGACGCCGTTCGGGTCGTGGCGGAGAAGGCGGTAGCCCAAGGGGACTGGTGGATTGCCGAAGCCGGAGACGTAGCCGACTGGTGGAGGGCGCGTGCGGGGGTCCGTGTGACCGCCGTTCCCCCACAGGACGAGACGACGGCCTCAGACTCTTCGGCCCGCTCCGCGGGCGTCCCCATCGAGGGGGACAGCGTCGGTGTTCATTCCGGTCCCCGACTCCCGGACCTCCTTGTGGAGGGGCCGGAAGGGGAAAGCCTTTCCGGGCTCTGGATCGATATCGTGCTTCCCATCGCGCCCAGCCTGCTGACCCCTTTGGTCGACGGAGTTCCGGTTGCCTATACGGCAACGGGTTGGGGGATCAGGGTTCCTTTGGGCGACCTCCCGGCCGGGGAAACCCGGTTGATCTCCCTTCAGCTTTCGTCCCCCCGAGGGTAGGTTCCAGGAACGAGCCGAGGGCAGAAAACCAACAACCGAGGTTAGAGGATGGCGAGGATTCTGATTGTCGATGATGAAGAGATGGACCGTGTCCTGCTTTCGGAGATCTTACACCAGGCCGGTCATGAGCCGAGGTTCGCCCCCAACGGCCAGGCGGCCCTCAAAATCTGGAAGGCCTCCGACATCGACCTTGTGATCACGGACATCGTCATGCCCGAATTGAACGGCCTGGAGCTTCTCGAGGCGTTAAGGGAGGAAGATCCCTGGGTTCGTGTCATAGCCATTTCCGGAATCACCGCCAAGAAGCTGAATGAGGCCGCCCGCGCCGGCGCCCTCGCCATCCTCACCAAGCCCATCGACCCCCGGGAGCTGCTACTGGAGATCAACCGAGCCCTTTCCGAGAGTGGGTCCTGGCGGGAGCTGGAGGACTAGAGACCCACGTCATCTCCAAGCTCGGGAGGGGGGATCGGCCCCGGGCCCGGAGCCGTTGAGGAGTTTGGCGAGGGACGGAAGGTTCACCACCGCCAACATCGCAAGGAAGATCGCACCGAGAAGCAGCTTCGAGACCTCAAAGAACGCTCCAACCAGGGCCAGGAGGTAAAACCGGGGCGCCCTGGAGATGAACACACCCAACAGGTACTTCCAAGCCGGATAGCCGGTCATGACCACCAGGAACCGGACCGGGAAGAAGGGGACCGGCGTAAACCCGGCAAAGAGGATGGCGCCGAAAGGGAATCGCTGAAAGAGTTCGGCAAGTCTCTTCACTGTCTTCCGGTCCAAAGCCTTTCGAAACGCCCGCATTCCATAGAAAAGGCCGAATAGCGAGTAGTTCAGCCCCTCGGCCATTACCGTGCCCACCACGGAGACCAGAGCCACGACCGATGCGGGGTGGTAGCTCCCGTAGTAAATGAGCACCGGTTCATGGGGGACCAACCCCACCAGGAATTCGGAGGGAAAGGAATAGAAGAAGAGAACCCAAAGGCTGGTGCTCTCTCTCACTCCCTCGGAAAAGATCCAAACCGACAAGAGGACCAGGACCAACGCGGTCTCGGAGAGGATCAGGATGAGCCTCTTCCTGGACGTCGTCGCACCCCCTTTCCCGGAGTCGTTCATCCCCTGGGGTTGGGTCGGCATGGTAGCGCTGGAAAGGGCCGATCTGCTCAACCGGAGCTCATGGATGGTCGGATATTGGAAAAGAACATCGAGAAAGGCCTTTCGGTCCAGGCCCGGATGCTTGTGTTGCAGGCGGTGCAAGTGTTGGTCTTCACGAAGCCCTCTCTCATGTGGGCCCGACTGGGATAATCGGCGATGATGAGGCCACAGGGAGAAAGGGTTCCGTCGGGGTTGACCACCATGAATCGCTCCCCGGCCCGGCAGCCCGGGATGCCTCTGTCATCGAAAAAGGCCACGATGTTGTTGAGGAAGGTGGCATTCGCCTTCACCGTGCCGTGGCGGCGCTGGAACTCCAGTAGCCTACGGAAGATCTCCCTCAACTCCGGCAAATCCTCTCTTGCGACCGCGTAGCCTATATCTTGGGTCCGGAGCCAGGTATACGGACTGAAGTTCATGGAGACCCCCCACTCCAAAGCCAGAGAGGCTAGCGCGGGCAGATCCCTGAAGTTGTCACTCTGAACCACGCAATTAAGGGTGATCATTTGGCGCTCCGCCGGAGTGAGGGAGCCGATGAGGTTATTAATGTGGTCAAACAACCCCGGAATCATTCGGAACTCGTCATGCCGGTCATCGGGATAGTCCAGAGAGATGCTGTAGGCGTCGATGCCCGCCTCATGGGTCTGGCGAAAGCCCTCGGGAGTCAAAAGAGACGCGTTGGTGACGAGGATCGTGTAGGGGGTGCCATCGGGTTGCCTGAGGGCGCTGATGATGTCCAGGACGTCATCCCT
>JBDRDQ010000575.1:0-2759 GCA_043820695.1 Gemmatimonadota bacterium
CACCAGCGTGTATAACGCCACTGGCCCTGCGGCTCCCCTCAGCATCGCCGAGATGCTCTACGGCATCCGAGCCGTGACGAGCTCCCCCGTTCGCTTCACCTGGGTGGATGCGGCCTTCCTGGCCAAGCATGGCGTCCGAGCCTTCTCGGACATGCCGCTCTGGTACCCGCCCGTGGGCCGAACGGCCGGCTTTTTCCGCATGAACGCCGATCGGGCTCGGGCAAACGGCCTGACCTATCGACCTCTGGCGGTCACCGCTGCTGACACCCTGGAGTGGTGGAGGTCCCAGCCTGCCGAGAGACGGTCGAGCTTGAGGACAGGACTGTCGGCCGCACGCGCGGCGGAGGTCCTCGACGCCTGGCAGGCACGAGCCTGAGGCACCGACATAGGTTCCTGGGCGGTCACGGGAGGTGAATTGCCGTGGCACGACAGCAAAAGCTCAACGCACGGCACATCCGTCCCCCGACTGTTCTTTGCCGCGCCCCGAACCTCGGAATCTCGGGAGACTGAGGAAGGAAATAGGAGACCGCCTGACTACCAGGATCCGCCGGATCCTTTGCCCTTCTTCGTCCAGACGCGGATCACTCCGTTGTTTGCCTCCGCAACATACAGACCAGCTGCAGCCGGACCTTTCAGGACTTCGATCCTTTCGATTGACTCCGCTGGAATCATGTCGAGAACACTCCAGGCCAGCCACCCGCCATATCCTTCGGCCCGCTCAGAAGCGCCCTCCACACGAATCCCGTCGAGGTAGATCACCGGATCGCCGGAGAAGGCGAAGCTCGTCACTCCCCGCATGCGCACACTTGATCGACCTAGCGCGTTGCCGGATGCCCTGCGGACCTCCAGGCCGGGAAACTCCCGCGCCAGGATGTCCGCGGCAGTCGCGGCGGGCTCACCGCCCTGTGCGCCCTCCCTGGGAAAGACGGTCACGGCCTCTTCGCTGAGCCTGATCTGACCTGAAACGACCAACTCGTCGAGGAGAATCGCCACGGGTTTCAGCTCGAAGGATACCTCGGTGACCCCGACTGGGCTGACGACCACCTGTTCGATTGTCCCGGCGTACCGGGAAAGCTCCAGCGCAAGATGGGCCTCCCCCACCGGCACATCCGCCAGCGTGAACTCTCCATCTTTCCCCGTGCGAACCTCAAAACCGGTCTCCCGCACCGTGATGCTGACCTCCGGCAAGACCCGCCCCGTGCCCGCTTCCATCACGTTTCCCCGGATGGTCCCGGTCTCCTGGGCGCCAGCGCTGCACCTGGGAGTGGCAACCAGTGCGGTGCCGCTGAAGAGCATTGGTCCGAAGAGAAGCAAAAGGCGGTGATGTGAAAGAGAATTCATGAGCAGCTCCTGTATTTATTCCTGGCGAAGCCCAGTTCCGAATTACGTTCACCCCATCTCCGACGAATTGATGAGTTCGTCGCCCATCCACAATCAATTCTTACGCGAGAGAGATCCGGACGTTACCCCCCGGCCACGCCTATGCTCGGTCCCACTCCGCGGACGTCCAGACAACTCTGGGGCTGAGCAAACCTCGGGCCTTGATGGCCATCGCCACCTCCCGGGAGGAATCCCGGAACCGGGTCCCGGGCCGTCCTTGACTTCCGGCTAGGGCCACATCATTATTCTCGAAATTGCTCGATAGATGGTCGACCAGATTGCCTCTAACCTCATCTGGAAGCTGTGGACGCACAAGGGGGCTTACCTCCCTGCTCGCGTCTGCATTTCGATTCCCAATTGAGCGAAAGCGGGGTTGATGTTCGGTTTTCCTTTTGACGAAAACTCGCTCCAAGGGATCACTCGTAAGGGGTGGGATCTGGCCCGGACCCGATACGTTTGTCCTCCGGTCCGGGCCGGTCGCGTTCGAGCCTCGGTCCGCAGCCTCAAGAAGCACCGGGCCGCACTCCCGGCGTCGACCTCGGGTTTCCGGGGAGGACTTCACCTTCCCGATCTTGGCCGAAATGGCGTCCTACCGGAAACGGTGGCGGTCTCACTCCACCGAACCTTGACCATGACACGTGGAAACCGACTGCCTACCGCCCTTGCTGCTCTCTCACTCACATGCGCCGTCCTCCTCCCCGCGGGACTGTTGGGGCAGGTCCCCACCCCGGCCAGCGTGATCGGGTTCGAGCCAGGCACGGACTATATGCTCGCCGATTACGGCCAAATCCAGCGCTACTTCCTGGCCCTCGATGAAGCCTCGGACCGGGTGGTGCTGGAGCAGATCGGAGAGAGCACCCTTGGAAAGCCCATGTACTTGGCCCTCATCTCCAGCGAGGAGAACCTACGGAACCGGGACCGTTACCGAGAGATGAGTGAGCAGCTCGCGAGGGCCGAGGGGCTTTCCGACCAGGAGGCCCGCCGGTTTGCAGGGGACGGAAAGGCGGTGGTTTGGATCGATGGGGGCCTCCACGCCACCGAGGTTGCCGGCGGGCAGATGACCCCGCTACTGGCCTACTGGGCCGCTACCGATGAGGGGGAGGAGGCTCGGAGGATCCGGGAGAACGTGATCTTCCTCCTCATGCCAAACATGAATCCGGACGGCCTTGACATCGTGGTGGACTGGTACCGGAAGAATGTCGGCACTCCTTTCGAAACTGCGCCGGTGCCGGAGCTCTACCACTCCTACATCGGCCATGACAACAACCGGGATTGGTACATGTTCACGCAGGTGGAGACGCAGGTGGTGGCCAACCAGCTCTACCACTTGTGGTTCCCCCAGATCGTCTACAACCATCATCAACGCGGCCCCTTCCCGG
>JBDRDQ010000576.1:0-4663 GCA_043820695.1 Gemmatimonadota bacterium
GGTTCGATCTTCAACAACGTAGTGAACCCCCGGATTGGAAGGACGGGAGGGAGCGAGGGGATGATCATCATGATGTGAGAGGTGTTTCTCGATGTGGAATGAACGACCCCGGAGGCGAGAGGCGAGGCCCCGGGGTCGTTAAACCATTCGTGTGAGCCTTCGAAGCGACCCTTGCCTCTTCTAATAGAACGGATTGTCTCCGGAGGTGTGGTCGGTCACGTCGTGCACCGCCGTAATCTCCGGAATCGCCTGTCGCACCATCCGCTCGACCCCCTGCTTGAGGGTCATCCGGGAGAGGGCGCATCCCTGGCAACCACCTGCCATCTCGATGAAAATCTCACTGCCCCGGACGTCCACCAGTACGATTTCGCCGCCGTGGGAAGAAACCGCCGGGTTCACCTGCGCATCCAGAACCTCTTTCACCTTGGTGGCTAGCTCGCCCTTTGGCGGGCCGGCGACCTTGGGGCTTCTGGCTGCTGGGCGGACCTCGAAGCCGCTCTCATTCACCCGCTCGACGTAGTCCACCGTGGCGCCATCCAGTCGGTCCGCACTATCCCCGGAAACCAGGACGAAGAAATCGCCCATATCCACCTGGATGTCGTCTTCTTCCCGGTCCGAGTCTTCCACCAGAGTAAGCTCAAAGCGGGGGCCGCCAATTCCTCCAGGGTGAGCAGCGATGCGAAGAGCCCTCAGCCCTCCCTCGCTCTCCTCCATGAAGGTCCGAACCACGTCCTGGGCCCGTTCGGTGATGTTCAGCTTCATGTCCCTCTCCTTATTTCGCGCATCCGGGCCTGGGCCCGAGGGTTTTCCCAACCATCCTACCCTCGACCGCTAAGCAGGTTCGAGCCTCGGGGGTATCTCTGAATATCCCGTCAAATCGGAGGTGCGCAAGGACCAGGCGGCTTCCGAAGGCGGTTGGCGCCCGGAACCCCGCGGAGGACCCACCCGGTTCCCTCCAAGCCACCGCCCGGTTGCTGCGGGAGGTTGGCGCTTCTACCTTTTTGGGCCCTTTGAGATCCCCTCCGGGTGGGACCCCCAAGCACACGATGGCGCTCGACCCATGGCTGAACAGAACCTGATGGACAAGCTCGTGTCGCTCTGCAAGCGGCGCGGTTTCATTTTCCAGTCCTCCGAGATCTATGGAGGGACGGGCTCGGTGTGGGACTACGGTCCCCTGGGAATCGAACTGAAGAGGAATATCAAAGACCGCTGGTGGAGTGCCATGGTCCACCAACGGGACGACATCGAGGGGCTGGATGCGGCCATCCTCATGCATCCCAAAGTCTGGGAGGCTTCCGGGCATGTGGAGGGCTTCACGGATCCCCTGGTAGAATGCGGGAACTGTCACCGGCGGTTCCGGGCCGATCTGCCTGAGGTGGAGGGGGGCCAATGTCCAGTGTGCGGCACCAAGGACACGTTTTCCGGGGCCCGCCAGTTCAACCTCATGTTCAAGACCTTCATGGGCCCGGTGGAAGAGGCGGCGAGCCAGGTGTACCTGCGCCCGGAGACCGCCCAGGGAAGTTACGTAAACTTCCTGAACGTCCAGGGGGCTGCCCGGCAAAAGATCCCCTTTGGGATCGCTCAGATCGGAAAAGCCTTCCGGAACGAGATCACCCCGGGGAACTTCATCTTCCGGACCCGTGAGTTCGAGCAGATGGAGATGCAGTTCTTCGTGGAGCCCGGGACCGACGAGGGGTGGTTCGAGCATTGGAAGGCTGCCCGCCTGGAGTGGCATGTTGGGCTGGGGATCCGGCCCGAGAGGCTCCGTTATCACGAGCACGGCCCCGACGAGCTTGCCCACTATGCCAAGACGGCCTTCGATATCGAGTATGAGTATCCCTTCGGCTGGAAGGAGTTCGAGGGCATCCACAACCGGACCGACTTCGACCTTTCCCGACACCAGGAGTACTCGGGGAAACGCCTGGAGTACATCGACACGGGGTCAGGGAAGCGGTTCATCCCCTATGTCATTGAGACCGCGGTCGGAGTGGACCGTACCCTTCTGGTGGTGCTGGCGGATGCCTATGCCGAGGAAGATGTCGAGGGGGAGGAGAGGGTGGTGTTACGCCTTGCCCCCTCTTTGGCCCCCCTCAAGGTTGCCGTATTCCCCTTGGTGAAGAAGGATGGTCTCCCGGAGATCGCAGAGAAGCTCCACTCGGAGCTTCGGCGGGCGGCTGTGCCCTCCTTCTACGATGCCGCCGGGTCCATCGGTCGCCGGTATAGGCGGCAGGACGAGGCCGGCACTCCCTGGTGCGTGACGGTGGATGGCCAAACCTCCGAGGACGGGACGGTCACCATACGGGATCGGGATACCCTGATTCAGGTTCGGGTGCCTCTGGAAGGGATTTTGCCCTGGATCAGGGAAAGGCTCTAAGTTGGGAAAGGGATGATCATCATGATCTCGTCGCGCTGGAAGGCTCCGCCCCTCATTGTCCTGGTTTGTATCCTTCTCCTCCTCCCTGTCCCCGGATGCCGTGATAACGATGCCAGGGATAAGGGTCCCGGCGCAGCGGAGTCCGGGCTGGATGTACCTGTGGAAGTCTGGACCCTCTCCGAAGCCCCCCTCCTGGAGATTGGCGTGCGGGAAGGGGACGAGGCCTATCAACTCCATCGGGTTCGAGGCTCGGTTCGCCTGGAGGACGGCCGGATCGTGGTCTTGAACGCTGGGAGCCAGGAACTCCGCTACTTCGACCCGGATGGCCGGTTCCTCGGCGCGGTGGGGGGGCAGGGGGAGGGACCAGGGGAGTTCCAGAGTCCTGCGGGCCTTCGCAGGGGCGCGGACGGCGGCCTCCAGGTTTGGGACGGAAGCCTTATGCGGGTGTCCCACTTGGACCCGGAGGGGACGTTCCGGGAGTCATTCCGCCTCCTGGCTTCCCGGGAGGAGATGTTCCCGGGGGACGACTGGCTCCTGGGTCAGAACTGGATCGTAAGCCCGGTGCCTCCGGGGGCCCGAGAACCCATCCGCCTGGCCGTGGAGGCTTTGCCGCCCCCCGACTCACTCGGCGTTCTCCGCCTTCTCTTCGTCACGCCCCAGGGACGGATCTGGAGTCCTCGAGAGAGGCCTCCGGCCGACAACCCCGTTGATTGGGATGTGTATGATCTCGACGGGAAGCCGGTGGCCCGAGTCGCAACGCCGGCCCGGTTCCAACCCCATGAGTTCGGGGAGGACTACGTCACGGGGCTCTTCCTGGACGAAATGGACGTGAACTACGTCCGGGTGTACCTGTTGGTGAAACCCCCGGAGAGCCCCGTCGGCCCGGGGCTGGACCTGACCGTATCGCTGGGGGCCGGGGAGAGGGAAATGGCCCGACCGGCCCCGCCGGCAGAGGTCATGGCGGGCATTCGGTCCCTCGTCAAGAACATGGCTTCCCTCCAGGAGATCCACTACTCCGAGCACTACACCTATACCCAGGACCTGGACGTCCTCTTTGGCGACCCCCGAGCCCGAATCCCCGACGAGTTGGTGGTGGAGATCCTCTTCGCCGGGACTCAGGGTTGGGCAGGTGTCGTCACCCACCCCCAGAGCGGGGGGCGGTGTGTGCTCACCTACGGTTTCTTTGTTCCAATGGGTTGGCAACCCGGAACGGTGATCTGCCTTTGAGGGCTTCCGGGGCCCCCTGACGACCCTCCGGCCTCCTCGCCTCCTCGCAGCCGCCTTCTGGATCCGGCCTTCCCGCTTGACTTGCCCGCATGGGCCCTGGTGGGCACTATCCTGCCGTCCGGAATTGGTGCTCTCAAGCCAGGAGGAAGGTCGTGGCGTCCAAGTCCGAGGTTTTCAGCTCTCGTTGGGGGATGCTCCTTGCCATGCTGGGCATGGCCGTGGGGACCGGGAATATCTGGCGGTTTCCTCGCATTGCCGCATCGAACGGAGGTGGATCCTTCCTGGTGGCTTGGGCGATTTTCCTCCTCCTCTGGTCGGTACCTCTCCTGATCCTGGAGTTCGGGATGGGGAAGGGGACCCGGAAGGGCACCGTAGGGGCCTTCGCCAAGACCCTCGGACCGAAGTTCGGGTGGATGGGTGCTTGGGTGGCGTGGACAGCCACGGCCATCATGTTCTACTACAGCGTGGTCATGGGATGGACCATCCGGTTCTTCTGGGCCACGCTCACCCGTGAGATCCCCACCGAGGTCCCGGAGGCCTTCTGGGAGGGGTTCGCCGGCACGAACTCGGCTCTGTTCACTCACCTCATCGCCATGGCCCTTGGCGTTTTCGTGGTTTCCCGTGGAGTGAAGGGGATCGAAAAGGCGGCGAAAATCCTCATTCCGAGCCTCATCATCATGGTCATCGTTCTGGCCATCAAGGCCCTGACCCTGCCGGGGGCCAGCCGGGGACTGGCGTTCCTCTTCACCCCGGATTGGGCAGACCTGGCCGACTATCGGATTTGGCTGGAGGCGTTGACCCAAAACGCTTGGGATACGGGGGCTGGCTGGGGCCTGGCTTTGACCTACGCCGTATACATGCGAAGGCAGGAAGACACCGCCCTGAATGCCTTCGTGATCGGTTTTGGGAACAACTCCATGTCTCTCCTGGCGGGGATCATGGTGCTCTGCACGGTGTTTTCCGTAATGCCCGGTGCGGCGGACGTGATCGTGGGCGCCGGCAACGAGGGGCCGACCTTCATCTGGGTGCCCCAGCTCTTCGCCCAGATTCCCTGGGGCCAGT
>JBDRDQ010000577.1:0-7253 GCA_043820695.1 Gemmatimonadota bacterium
CGAAGCGGCCGATATCTCGGCGGGAGATCGGGTGCTGGAGATCGGGACTGGGTCCGGGTATGGAGCGGCCGTGCTGGCAAAGCTGGCCTCTGAGGTCTACACCATCGAGATCGTGCCGGAACTGGCCGAGCGGGCGAGGGCCATCCTGGCCCGCCTGGGCTTTGAGAATGTGGAGGTTAGGACCGGAAACGGTTGGTTGGGTTGGCCCGAGCACGCTCCCTACGATGCTGTGGTGGTGACGGCCGCACCTGACGAAGTCCCGCCCAACTTGGTCGATCAGCTGGCTGTGGGTGGGACCTTGGTGGTGCCCGTGGGAGGCCTCCTCCAGACCCTCAGGGTGCTTCGAAAGACCCCCCTGGGGATGGTGGAGGAGGCCTCCCTCCCCGTCCGGTTCGTGCCCATGGTGAGGGCTCGGCCCGATACGGGGGGGTAAAGCGGCCTGGGTTGCGTTTCGTAGGGCTGCCTTGTGTCAGAGCCCTAAGCGTGCCGCCACTGCTTCGAGCCGTGGCTCAATGGGGTCAGGATGGATGACCCGCTGGGAGGCGGCCGGAATGTCCTTGAGGCCGTTCCCTGTCACCAGAAGCACGATCCGATCTTCCTTCCCCACCAGACCTTCGTCCAACGCGGTTTGTAATCCGGGAAGGGCGGATGCCGCCGCAGGCTCGGCAAATACGCCGGAGTGTTGGGCCAGAAAGGGGATAGCCTCCAGGATGGCCGAGTCCGGGACCGCCACGGTGGCGCCCCCTGACTCACGAATTCGCCGCAGGCACAGGATGGCGTTCCGCGGCGCCTCGACGGTGAGGCTGTCGGCTACGCTCGCGGCGCCGGTGACGCGCTTGATCTCGTCGGAGCCTTCCCGCCAGGCTTGGAAGATGGCGGCCGAGCCTTCTGGCTGCACCGAGAGGAGACGCGGCATCCTCGTCAGGAGCCGTCCCCGGAGTAGATCCTCGAAACCCCTGGCCAGCCCCGCCAGGATGACCCCGTCTCCGGTGGGCACCACCACCACGTCGGGTTCGTCAGGAGCCATGGAGGCGGCGATTTCCAGGGCGGCGGTCTTCTTTCCCTCGATGGTAAAGGGGTTGAGGGCGGTGTTGCGGTTGTACCACCCGAACTCTTCGCACGCGGAGAGACAGAGCTCGAAGGCCTCGTCGTACGTGCCCTCCACCGGGATTACCTCCGCGCCGTAACTCAGCATCTGCACCAGCTTGGCCCGGGGGGCCGAGGCAGGAACGAAGACCACGGCCCTGGTTCCTGTTGCTGCTGATACCGCGGCCAGGGCCGTGGCGGCGTTGCCCGTTGAGGCAGCTGCGACCGTGGGGTATCCGTATTCGAGGGCCTTGGCCACCACCAGCAGCGAGGCCCGGTCCTTGGTGGAGCCGCTCGGGTTCCGGGTATCGTCCTTGAGCCACAGGTGAGGAAGACCGAGGGCCTCTCGCAGCCGTGGAACCGGCAGGAGGGGTGTGCCCCCCACCGAGAGGGGGGGAATGGGTGTATCAGGCGACAAAGGCAAGAAGGCTCGCAGGAATGAGGCGCTCGACGGTTCTGCAGAGGGCCACGCCTCGGGAATGGCATCGAGCACGACCTCCAGAACCCCTCGGGTGGGTCCGCCCTTTTCCTGGAGGGCCGAGCATCGGGGGCAGACCAGGAGCCGCGGTTCCTCCGCGTGCTCAGCCCCGCATTCGGCACAGCGGAAGCTGAATCCCGCCATCACATCACCAGCGTCATGAGGGCCTTCTGCACGTGGAGGCGGTTTTCCGCCTCGTCGTATACCACCGACTGGGGACCGTCGATCACCTCGTCCGTGACCTCACGCCCCCGGTCCGCGGGCAGGGGGTGCATGTAGATCAGGTGGTCCTTGCCCAGCGCCATGTGGGCCGCGTCACAACGCCAGTCGGGATAGGTCTCGATCAATCGGATTCCCTCGTCGTGATCCTGCGTGTGCACCAGCGGCCCCCAGGACTTGGGGATCACCACGTCGGCGTCCTCGAAGGCGTCCTCGAAGCGGTGCGAGATCTCGAAGCGGGCTCCCACCTCCTCCGCGTTTCTCCTGGCCCGCTCTTCGATCTCCGGCATGAGCCGGAACTCGGGCGGATACGCGAGGGTCACGTCGATCCCGAACCGGGGCATCATCAGGATCAGGCTCTGGGGGACCGAGATCGGGCGCACGTAGTTGGGTGCGCTGGTCCAGGCCACCCCCAGCTTCAGCCCGCGCGTCTCACCGAACCGCTCCCTGATGGTCAGGTAATCAGCCAGGATCTGGCAGGGGTGGTAGACATCGCACTGCATGCTGATCAGGGGCACGCTGGCATGCTCCGCTACCTCCCTCAAATACGCGTTTCCCTCGCGGTAGGCGCAGTGCCGGATCGCGATCCCCTCGCCGTATCTCGACAGCACGTTGGCGGTGTCCTTGGCGTTCTCTCCATGGCTGATCTGCATGCGGTCCGGCGAGAGGTAGATCCCGTGTCCACCCAGCTGGGTGATTCCCGTCTCGAATGAATTCCTCGTCCGGGTCGAAGAGTCGAAGAAGATCATGTAGAGCGTTTTGTTTGCCAGCAGGGGAGTGGGAATCCCCGCCGCCCGGTCGGACTTCAGCTTTGCGGCCATGGAGAACAGGGTCTCCAACTCGTCGGCAGTCCAATCCTGGGTAGTGATGAAGTCCCGGCCCTTGAGCTCCGGCCTCAGAAACTCTTCGTACATAGCTCCTCCTTCAGGGCTGCCAGAACGGTGGGTACCAGGCTGTAGACCGCCGTCGCGGTCACAAGGTCTTCCACCCGTACGTGCTCCTCGGTGGTGTGGGCCAGTTCCTCCCTTCCCGGGGCGAATCCGACGGTGGGTATGCCGTGGCGGCCCATGCTCGCGACCCCGTTCGTGGAAAACGACCATCTCGATATGGGTGGGCGCCCACCGGTGACAGCCGCCACTGCGCGGGCCATCCCCAGCACCAACGGGTGGTCCTCCGGCATGACCCAGGTAGGGAAGTATTTCTCCTGTCGCGCCCTCTCCCCCCGCCAGCTTACTTCGTCGTATTCCAGGAGCTCCACGACGGAATCCCCCAGATGTGGAAGGGAGCGGATCTCGGCCAGGGCGCCCTCCACCGTCTCTCCGGCCGTCAGCCGGCGGTCGAGATAGAGGCGCGCCGCAGCGGGGACGGCGTTGAGAGAGGCGGACGTGCACTCGATGTACGATGCCACGACGGTGCCCTTCCCGAGGAAGTCGTCACCCGGGAGTCGCTCGTTGAGCTCTTCGATGTCCAGGAGGATCGGCGCGAGCTTGTATAAAGCGTTCACACCCTGTTCCGGATGCGCTGCGTGGGATGAGACGCCCCGGGCCGAGATCGTTGCCTCCACCCGGCCCCGCTGTCCTCGGTTTACCCCGAGGTTGGTGGGCTCACCAATGAGGACCACGTCAGGCCGAATCCCCTCCTTTTCGATGAGATGTAGGAGGCAGTATCCGTCGCAGTCCTCCTCCATCACCGAAGCGGTCAGGTACAGCGTTACGTCGGGAGGAATACCTCGGTCCCGGGCGATGGCGGCTCCGTAGGCCATGCAGGCCACTCCAGGGAGCTCGTCCACGGCTCCGCGCCCCCACACCTCGCCGTTCTCCAGCTTCCCCTGGAAGGGGTCGAAGGACCAGGCCTTCCGATCACCGACGCCGACGCAGTCGATGTGCCCGTCCATGAGGATCTTCAGGGGACCGTCGCCCAGGCGGGCGACCACGTTTCCCAGCCGATCGATGAAGACCTCGTCGAAGCCCAGGGCCTCGTACTCCTGGCGCACGCGCTCGCAGCGTTCCCCCTCCTGCCGGCTTTCGGCCGGGATGGCGATCATCTCCCTGAGGAAGCGGACCAGCTCCTTTTCCCGGGGCCTTGCAGCTTCGAGGGCTTTCATCCCCTCAGAGGGCTCAACTGGGTGGTGCATTCAATTCCCCTTTCAGCCGACCCTGATCAGACCCGGCTCCGGATGGCCTCCAACACGCCGGTATCGGCGTTGAAGTTTTGGATCGCCTCGTCCCACGCCGGGATGCAGGCCGAGAGGTCGTCCCAGAACGCCGGGCTCCACAGCGCGTCGAGCTCCTCCACCGTCTTCCCCTGCTGCTCGACCCAGGTGAAGTACTTCAGGTTGTGGATGGCCTTTCGGTCGGTGTACCGGAGCTCCCGGAGGTGGTCGGTGGTCGCGCCCAGCAGGAACCGCTCGTGGTCTATCCGGGCCTCGACTCTGGTGTAATCCCCTCGTTCCTCCTGCAACTCGGCCAGGCGGGTTCCATACAGCTCCACGGAGTCGGTGAGGGAAGTGATCAGGACATCGCTCCCGTCCAGCTCGTAGTAGCGGGCCGTCTTGATGGCGGCCAGAAGGTTGCAGATGCTGGAGATGCCCAGGAGCGGCAGGCTCTCCACGGTATCTACCGGGATGCCTCGGCCCACGAGGGTATTCCGGCCCTCCGGCTCGTTGAACAGCCGCAGGAGCCGCATCGTGGCCTCGTCGTCGATTGCCGTCACCACATCGGTGTTGCGCACGTTGTGAATCCACGGGACATGCTTGTCACCGATTCCTTCGATGCGGTGGCCCCCGAAGCCAGACATCAGCAACGTCGGGCATTGCAGGGCCTCGGCGGCGGTGATCCGACAACCGGGAAAGCGCCTCCGGAGGTAATCCCCGGCGGCCAGCGTGCCCCCTGAGCCGGTAGCTCCGACCCAGGCGGCGAAGCGGTCCCCAGCGCCGCCGATCCGCTCGAATACTGATTCGGCGGCCGGTCCCGTCACCGCATAGTGCCACAGGTAGTTTCCGAACTCGTCGAACTGGTTGAAAATGACGGCCTCGGGTCGAGTGCGCCGGATCTCCCAACACATGTCGAAGATCTCCTTGACATTGCTCTCGCATCCCGGGGTGGCGATGACTTCGGCCCCGATCTCTTCGAGCCAATCGAAGCGTTCCCGGCTCATCTCCTCGGGAAGAATCGCCACAGCCTGGCAACCCAGCAGAGCGCTGTCGAAGGCCCCGCCGCGGCAGAAATTGCCCGTGGAAGGCCACACCGCTTTGTGCCTGGTCGGGTCGAACTCGCCGGTGACCAGCCGGGGCACCAGGCATCCGAAGGCGGCGCCGACCTTGTGGGCGCCGGTGGGAAAGTGCTTCCCAACCAGCCCCACGATACGGGCCCGGACACCGGTGAGCTCCTGCGGGAATTCCACGGCGTTCACCTCTCCAAAACCGCCGCTCGCCGGGTCGTTTCGCCATGTGATCCGGAACAGGTTCAGGGGGTTGAGGTCCTGCATCTCGACCCCTGCGAGCTCGCTCCGAACGGCCGGATCGATGCTCTCCGGATCACGCATCTCGGCGAAGGTAGGGATGAGGATTCCCCGCTCGCGGCAGCGCTCGACGGCCCTTCCGCGGGCCTCCTCGTTCACGATCTCCGCCACGTTCCCAACTCCTTTCTCTACTGGACCGAGGGAGCCTGTCCGCACCCCAATACCCGGGCAGGTTCCTAGGTCTGGGGCCCCAGGTACGGGGTGTTCCAATCCAGGGCGTGAAACCGCCCCCAAAGTGCAGGAGCGAGATCGCGTGCTCTTCTCGCCAACTCTCCCGGGTCCAGGGTCGTGTGCCTGAAGTCTTCCAGCAAGACCTTTCCCCGAGCCACCGTGTGCCGCACCGGAGCCTCGCTGGCGCCGTAGACCATATGGCCGAAGAGATTCTCCTTGGCCAGCGGCGTCGGCGGTGGCGAGTCGACGGCGATCAGGTCGGCCGGTGCGCCCGGCGCCAGCTCCCCCAAAAGAGGTTCGTCGAAGAACTCACGGGCCACCATGGCGTTTTGCGCCAGGAGGGAAGGGAGCACCGCGAACCCAGCGGTGGGGTCTCGCGTGGCGCCGCGCATGGACAGGAAGGCGAATCGGAGGGCTCTGAGCATGGCCGACGACATCCCATCCGTTCCCAGTCCCACCCGGCAGCCCAGCCCGGACACCCTGGGTACGTCCAGTCGCCCGACTCCATTGTTGGCATTCGATTCCGGATTGTGGATCAGGGTGGCTCCGGCATCGGCGGCCTTCCGGTAGTCCGACTCCTCCAGGTGGATCCCGTGGGCCAGGAGCGCCCGTCCGTCCAGAAGCCCCGCACGTTCCAGCCTCTGCACGGGACCGCGCCCGAAGGCGCTGGCCGATGCCCGGACGTCCACCGGGTCCTCGGCCACGTGGATGTGGCACCCCGCGTCCGGCGGTCGTCGCTGGGCGATGAGGGCGAGGGTTTCGTCCCGCACTGTGAAGCTTGCATGGACGCCGAATACACCCCGGATCCGTGGGTCATCCCTACGTTGGCCCAGAAAGCGCAGGTTCTCTTCGATGCCGTCCAACGCCCCATCATGCCCATTCCGATCGGTGACCTCGTAACACAACACAGCTGAGATGCCGGCCGCCTCCACAGCCCTGGCAATCACATCCAGGCTTCCCTCGATGCACGTCGGCGAGGCGTGATGATCGAAAACCGTGGTGCACCCCCACCGGATACAGTCGGCCGCCGAAAGAAGGGCGGAAATGCCGATCGTCTCTGGATCCAGTGCCCGGTCGAGGCGCCACCAAAGGCGATCCAGCACCTCCGGAAAGTCGCGCATGGGCGTGCCCGGATTCAGGCCTCGGGCCAGGGCAGAGTAGAAATGGTGGTGGATGTTGATGAGCCCGGGGAGGATGAGGCCCCCCCGGGCGTCGAGGATTCGGGCCGCCGGATACCTTGCGGCCAGGTCGCCAGGCTCACCCACCTCCACGATGCGGTCGCCACGCCACGCTACCGCGCCGTCCGGGATGATGCGCGGATCCTTCCCGCCCGTGACCAGAACCCCGTTGGTGAGAATGCAGACATCGCTCATAGCTCTACCCTGGTTTCGCGTCGCACCCAGCGTCCGAACCCGGCCTTGCCGAACGATTCGGCTCCGTCCGGTTCCCGGGTGTAGACCAGCTGCCCCCGAACCATGGTCGCTCTCACGCGGCCAGTGAGCTCGTAGCCCTCCAGTGGGGTGTACCGGTTCAGGTTGTGGAGGTCGTCCGCCCGGACGGTCCAGGTCTCGTCTTGTTCCAGGACCGCGAAATCGGCGTCGAATCCAGGGGAAATCCTCCCTTTTCGGTCTGCAATGCCAAAGAAGTGTGCCGGTGCCGAGGAGGTGATCTCGACCAGGCGTTCCAGATTCAAACGACCTTTCCGTACTCCCTCGGAATAGAGGTATGGCAGGGAGAGTTCCACGCCGGGCACCCCCCCGTAGGCAGTCCAGATCGAACC
>JBDRDQ010000578.1:0-2175 GCA_043820695.1 Gemmatimonadota bacterium
GGCAGGTCCATCTCCTGGATGGGTTGGTCGAACGGGACTTCATCAATCATCACGCAGGAGCCGAAGCATGAAGGCGTTTTCTCTGGCCTGGTCCAATTCTTGTGGGAATAGGAATGACAGGCCCTTTGCCCTGAATAAGGCCCCAGGGCTTCTGGTGGGTGGTCTGTTGGGGGTGGCGGCGTTGGGTCTGAATGGGTGCGGCCAAGGTGGTGCCTCAGAAGCGCCAAGGCTCCAGGCGAGCCCTGTCCTTCGCCAAGACATGCGGATCACCGCCGAAGCGACCGGTAGCGTCGAGCCCGTTCGGAGCGTTGAAGTGAAGTCGAAGGCCTCAGGGGAGGTTCTTCGCCTCTACGTCGACGTGGGGGACTATGTAGAGCTCGGTACGCTCCTGGCGACCATCGACCCCAGGGACGTAGACAACGCCTTCGAGCAGGCCGTGGCCGACCTGGGCGTGGCCGAGGCGAAGATGGAGATATCCAGGGCTCAGCTGGGGCGCTCCGAACAGCTGTTTGAAGCCGGGGTCATCACCCAGCAGGAGTTCGAGAGCCAGCGGCTGGACTTCGCCAATTCCCAAGCCTCCCTAGTCAAGTCGCAGTTCAACAAAGAACTGAGGGAGCTGCAAAGGCAGGACGTGACCATCCGCGCCCCCGCCGCCGGGACCATCCTTACCCGGAACGTGGAGGAAGGCAATGTCATCCAGTCCGCGTCCGGCAGTGTCTCTGGCGGGACGGCCCTCTTCATCATGGCCAACCTGGCCGAAGAGCAGAACATGGTGGTGGTGGACGAGACGGACATGGGCCAAATCAAGGCCGGCCTTGAAGCCTCCGTGCAGGTCGAGGCCTATCCTGGCCGGACCTTTCCCGGGGTAGTGGAGAAGATGGAGCCCCAGGCCGTGAACCAGCAGAACGTCACCATGTTCCCCGTCATCGTCCGGCTGGACAACTCCTCAGGCCTTTTGATGCCAGGGATGAACGCCGAGGTGGAGACCCTTCTGGTGGAGCGCCCCAACGTCCTCGTGGTTCCCAACAACGCTGTGGTCCAACCCCAGGAACTCGCTCCTGCAGCCTCCGTTCTGGGGATGAATCCTGAAATTGAGTTGGACATGGCCGTCTTCGGCCAGCTGGCCCAGGCGGCCGGGTTGGGATCGGTCCCGGGGATGAGGGGGCGAGGTGGCGCAGGAGGGCGGGTAGGGGCGACCCCCGGCCAAGCCCCGGGCGAGAGCGCACCTAATGCCCCCAGGACGCCACCGGCGGGTGCGGCGCCCACGGCCGAGGGAACTCCGCAGGAGGCGGGAGCACAAGCCTCCGGCGAGGTGTCGGACCGCAGAGCCATGATGGGAGACCTCCGAGCCAAGGTGGAAAGTGGCGAAATCTCCCAGGATTCCCTGGACGCTATCATGGCCTCCTTCCGCAGCCAGATGGGTGGTGAGGGAGGGGCGCCGGAAGGTGGTGTGCCCGGAGTTCAATTCGTCGTTCAGGAATCGAACCCGGCTCTGGCGGGGCTCACGAATGTCTCCAGTAGTCCCCGGCCAGGCATCGCTTTCGTCATGCTGGCGGACTCCACCCTGGAGGTCAGACCTGTCCTCATGGGCGTGAACGACTGGGACAACACGGAGATCCTGGCGGGCCTGGAGGAGGGTGAGTTTGTGGCCCTGATCGGCGTAGCCCAGCTCTTGGCCGAGCAGGAAGATATGCGTAACCGGATGTCGGGAAGAGGCATGATGCCCGGCATAGGTGGTATGGGTCGGCGGTAGGGAGACACACCATGATCGGTCAAAAAGGGTCCCTCCTTTCTTTCGAGATCGTCGCGGTGGCCATGGCGGCCATCCGGGCCAACGCGTTGCGGTCCATCCTCACCACCCTGGGCATCATCATCGGTGTGGCGGCGGTCATCACCATGGTCTCTCTGGGGGAGGGGGCCCAGCAACAGATCCAGGCGCAGATCGAGGGGATGGGGACCAACATCCTCTCCATCTCGGCTGCCCGGGCAGAGGGGATGGGCGGGGTGCGCGGTGGCTCCGCACGCCTTTACGTGGACGACGCCTATGCCCTCCGGGACAACTCCGGAGGCCTACTGAAGGTCGCTCCCGAGAGCTCGTCCCGACTGCAGGTGACGTACTTGCGATGGAACGACAACCTTGAGGTCTTCGGAACCTGGCCCGAGCACTTCGAGATG
>JBDRDQ010000579.1:0-2466 GCA_043820695.1 Gemmatimonadota bacterium
TGGAGCATTCGTAAGAGACCCGGTAGTTCATACGTTCTGACGGGCAGGTGTTCAGCAAGCTCTCGTGAAAGCGATTCCACGAACTCACCCCTGGTGTCAGCGACCGTGACGGTCCTGCCTTCGAACGCCGCAGCCCGGTAGGCGATCCCCTCCAATGACCCATGTACCCGCTCCGCAATCGATTGGCGCACTTTCTCAACCATCCTGTCGTCAGCGGCCCGGCTGGTCTTGAAAAGAGCCTGAGGCAGAAAAGACAGGACCGCTCGAAAATGCTCCGTGAGGCGCTCGCTCGCCCGTAAGAACGCTATCGCCAGCTCCGGGCTGGGCAGAAACCGCCCGTGTGGTGACGGATCGCCAACATCAGCTAGGCCGGTAAATCCGGAGTAATACTCCCTTCGTTTGGGGATGAAGATCAGTGGGTAGGATGCGACCGGCTCAGATGCGGCCGCAGTCAGGACTCCCTGCTCTTCTTCCAGGAAGATGTACTTCGCTACAGGGCTCTTTACCGCTGGAACATTCTGAATCGGAAACGCTCTATATCGCCTGACCTGTTCAACCACATACGGAATGCGCGGTTCAACCTCTTCCGGGACCGGCATCCGCAGATCGTATCTAGTCAGGGACCCAGTTTGGCCGTAATGGGGAAACAGCATTTCATGACCCATTAGCCAACGCGTCTCGGTCGCGGACCTTATTCGTACACCCGTGCTCAATCAGTGTCCCTCTTCCCATAGCGACTCTCAAGGGTTTCGAGGTCCTTGACGGCCGCAGTAAGATGGTTAATCAAGTATCTAAGATCTTCCGTGTCTGCCTGGAAGCAGAGACTCCCATCGCCCGTGGTCCTAATCTCAATAGAGGCTACCCCAACTAGACCGGTTATTGTTGGTACGTATCTCTCAACGTCTGCGGGCCCGATATACTTGTCGAGCTGTATGGCTCGGAGTTCCGCCTCATGCGACACCCCCTTGAGGGAAGGGAATACGCCTGAGGCTGCCCCGCGTCTACGAAGGACAGGCTCGGCCCGAGGGAGCAGTACCTCCTTTACCCATTTGAGAAGTTCCTCTATCTCGGTGACCTGGGACTCGTCAATCAGCTTCAGCGCACAAAGGTCGTTCGTCAGGACAGGAGGATCGTCGTGGCGGCCATCTCTGCTCGAGAAATGTCTACAGAAGAAGGAAACGCAACTGGCTGCGTTCCGCGTGTCCGTCACGAGTTCGGACAAGGCTTCGGCCATGTTCTCGATAGCATGTTTCTCCTCTATGTTTGTGCGTGCAAGGAGAACTTGTGGCATCTTCTCCTTTAGCACTTTCCGTTTGGCGTGATCACCCCAGAACAACGACAGGCTCGCAAAGTCCCTTGTGAAATCCTCGTTGCCTCGCGATGCCGGATCGAAAGCTTTGAAGAGCCTGGACTTTATTCGCGGTTCAGTCATAACAGCGCCTAGCTCCTTGTTTACGCCACCAAAGCACAGGTACAAATCCTGCCTTTCCTCGGCTGGCCCTTCGGTACGTCGACCTGCCGATCAGGCCGGCGTTCTCTGGCAAACAGGCCGCGAGGAAGAGATCTCCGCCACCCCACAAACCTCGTCTCGGCGAACTGGACCTCTTGAACTACCATCACATGGACCTCTGCCCGCGAGATCTCTTCGCGCAACGCTGGCTCCCACTCTCTTATTATCCTCCCCCGTTACGCGGAAGTCCAGAACCGGCTAGGCTGGAACTCACTGATCGAGAGGTTGCCGACGTGAGCAGTACTCTGGGCCGCGTGACGTCTCCGGAGGGGGCCCGTTCACGTTGCGGCACTTGAGCTTGCGGCCGGAGGCCCCGGGTCAGCCTCTGAGACTTTGCTCCTGTCCCTCCTACAAATCCCGTCCGCCTTGCAGCCACGGGGGTTACCCATCGTTGGTCTCGGGCGACTCGGAGGCCATGGCCGAGGACCCACAGGGCGTCGGTTCCCTGGTTGAGCACCCGCACCCGATGGCTCTGCTGTGCGTGCGGAGCGCCGGTGATGGGCGTTGGCGTAGCTGCGCCGACCGAGTCTGTCAACTACTTGGTTGCAGGTTCGAGTCTCGGCTGGGGGCCCAGGAAGGACGCAAACTCTAACCGATTGATCCGGCTGAAGTTACGAGAGGGGGGTTAAGGCTGGCTCCCCAGCACGTGACTTCAGATAAATTCCGCCCCCGCCGCTAACCGCCGACGTCCCCGGCGGTTCCAGCGCCCCGAACTGGCGGTCTCTGCGGGGAACCAGAGACTTTCGGGGAACCTAAGCCCTTATGAGGCTTCCTGTTGCCCCTGTGGAAGCCCGCCACCGCCCCCGCAAAACCCCCGCAAAACCACGCGCCCCCGAAGCGGTCTGTGCACAAGACGGAGGCCAAACCGGGCCCCGAGCCCAGATTCGCTCCCTATCGCTCCGGCGGATGCCCCTTCGCTGAGGGCACCGCCCCCGCCCCGTACCCCTGCAATCTCA
>JBDRDQ010000580.1:0-3644 GCA_043820695.1 Gemmatimonadota bacterium
TGCCCCTCGGAATCGGCGGTCTACTGGTCTTCCTGGGTGTGTTTCTCCTTCTCTCCCTCCTCCCCTCCCCGGTGGAGGCCCAAAGAAGCCTTGAGATCGAAGATTTCAAGGTGACCGTCACGGTGGGCGACGATGCGGAAATCCGGGTCATGGAATCCATCACGGTCCGGTTCAATGGGCAGTGGAACGGTTTCTACCGCACGATTCCGGTTGAGTATCGGACTCCCCAGGGGTTCAGCTATCGGCTTTCTCTCGATTTGCAGGAGGTGAGGGACGAATCCGGGCGTGAGATCGAGACGGAAGTGAGCAGGGACCGGCACAACCGAAAGATCAAGATGTGGGTTCCGGGAGCCCAGGACGTGACGCGGACCATCACCCTTCAGTACACCGTCCCGAATGCACTAAAGTTTTTCGAAGAGCACGACGAGCTCTATTGGAACGTCACCGGCACCGAATGGGAGATCCCCATTCAAAAGGCCTCTGCATTGATCCAGCTTCCTGAGGGGACCACGGGGCACAGGGCCACCGCCTTCACAGGAGCCTACGGCGCTTCGGCCCAGGATGCTAGAGTGGACGACATAGAACGGGGATTCTATTTTGAAACCACCCACGGACTGAGCTTTAGGGAAGGCCTTACTGTCGTGGTAGGTTGGGCTCCGGGGGTGATCAAACGCCCTGGACCCCTGAGGAAGGCCGGCTTCTTTTTACGATCCAATTGGCTGCTTTTTCTCCCCCTCTTCAGCTTCATGGGCATGTTTTTGATTTGGAGAATCTGGGGGAAGGACCCGGAGCGCCGGAGCGTCAACCCCGAATACGAGCCCCCAAAAGGTCTGACCCCGGCTGAAGTCGGGACTCTGGTGGACAACCGGCCAGATACGCGGGACATCACGGCAACGTTGGTTGACTTGGCGGTGAAAGGGCACATCCGCATCGAGGAGATGGAGACCACGGCCCTTTTTGGTCTCATCAAAGACTCGGACTACCGTTTCCACCGGCTGACTTCCGAGGCGGACTGGGAAGCCCTCAAGTCCCACGAGAGGATGTTCCTGCGGGGGATCTTCGGCAGCACCGGATATCTTGGTGAGGTGACTTTAGCCGACTTGAAGAACGAGTTTTACATAACCATGTCCAACATCAAGTCGGATCTGTTTCGGAGCCTGAAGGACGCAAAGTACTACCGTCATCGCCCCGACAAGGTCTTGGGGTCTTTCATCGCCATTGGCTTGGTGTCCATGGGGTTGGCGATTCCAGGGTTCCAACTCCTCGCCGAGATCTTCCTGACCTCTCCCCTGTCGGCCCTCGTGGCTGGCATCCTTTTCGGCCTTCCGATCCTCGGGTTCGGGGTCTTCATGCCGGCTAGGACCGTGGCGGGAACTCGAACGCTGGAGAAAATCTTGGGTTTCCAGGAGTTTCTGGACCGGGTGGAATCTGACCGGTATCGGCGGATGATCACCTCACCGGAAATGTTCGAAGCTTACCTGCCCTACGCCATGGCCCTGGGTGTGGAGGACAAGTGGGCCAAGGCTTTCGAGAACATCTACACCGAGCCCCCCCAATGGTATGTGGGGCGTCATCCACACTCTTTCAGAACCGGCCTCTTCGTGAACGACCTCTCCACGATGACATCCCAAGCCGGCTCCGTCATGGTATCCCAACCCAGGAGCACCGGGGGTTCAGGATTCAGCGGTGGCGGGTTCAGCGGTGGCGGTGGATTCAGCGGCGGCGGATTCGGTGGCGGGGGTGGGGGAGGTTTCTAGAATATGGGGCGGCATCCTGCCCAGACACCCTGCTCCGAAATGAACCACCCAACCACTGGATCGCCTCGGAATGGGGAAGTTTGGCACTATCTGGCCTCCGACGGATCCCGCAAGTGAGCCCGCGCCAACTTCGAATAATCACAGCAGATCCCGGTGGTCTCCTCCCCCACCCTCATCCTTTCGACCACCTGTCGGTATATTTCCTGCAGTAATAGGCATTCCCGTGGGAATCCGGAGTTCCCCTGAACCAAACCGAAATAGGGAAGGAGCACCCAGACCATGGCCGGGAAATTCAGACTTTCGCCCCGCCTTCTTCTTGGAGCAGCCGTTCCACTGGCCATCGCCCTCACGGGCTGTTCGTTCGTGAAGAGGCAGGACATGGACGCCCAACTGGCTTCCATGCGCGGCGAAATGGAGGCCGAGCGCCGGGCTGAGATCGCCGAGGGCGACCGCCAGACCTCCGAAGGACTCGGCGGGCGCATGGACGCCCTCTCCGCTCGAATGGACGGCTTGGAGCGGGACTTAGCCTCCATCGAAGAAGACTTCAACGCCCGAGTGGAGGAGTTGGAAACCGCTCTCCGGTTCGACGTTCCGGTGTACTTCGGGTTCGACGAAGCCACGGTCAGCGCCCAGTATTCGGCATTCCTGGACCGCTTTTCCCAGGTCGTGGCCAAGTACTACCCCTCCAGCCTGGTCACGGTGGAAGGCTTCACCGATCCGGTGGGAAGCCCGGAATACAACCTCGCCCTCGGCAAGCGGCGGGCTGAGGCCGTCAGGGACTACCTGGTGAATCACACCGGGCTAAACCCGGATCAGGTCCGGGCGGTGAGTTACGGTGAGGCCGCGGACCGATTGGTGGCAGGTAACGGTCGCGGCCCCGGACGGGAAGGTTGGGAGAACCGTCGCGTGGCCCTGGTCATCGACCACAGCGGATCCTGACCGGAATCCTACGGGAAAGAAGACGGGATGCTATGAAGGAGAGGGGGGCCTTGAGGGGCCCCCCTCTTTTTCTTTCATTCCGGGAAGCCTAGGCCCCAGTGTTGATCTTGAAGGGGACGTAGGCGGGGCACCAGGCGAAGATGGAGGTGAGCAGGGGAATCAGCCCCACCAAACCCCACCAACTCTGGAAGAAAAGCCCTCCTCCCAGGATCACGATACCGAGGACCCCGCGAAAAATCCTGTCACCTCTTCCCATATTGCAGGTCATGCTCTCCTCCTTGGCGAATCAGACGAGAATGGCAGCCGGTTCCTCCAACATCTCTTTCAACGTCTGAAGGAACCTGGCACCGGTGGCGCCATCGATTACCCGGTGATCACAGCTCATCGTCACTTTCATAAGGGGCCTCACGACCACCCTGCCGTCCTCCACCACTGGCGTCTCTTCGATCCCCCCAACGGCGATGATTCCAGCCTCCGGCGGGTTGATGACCCCCGTGAACTCTTGGATACCGAACATTCCCAGGTTGGAGACCGAGAAGGTGGATCCACTATACTCTTCCGGTTGGAGCTTCTTCTCTCGACCCCGCGCGGCTAGCTCCCGGACTTCCCGGGCTATCTGAGCCAACCCTTTTCGATTCGCATCCCGAATCACAGGCGTGATCAACCCGTCATCCACCGACACCGCAACGGCCAGGTGAACCCGGTAGTGCTGCCGAATGGCGTCCCCTGTCCATTGAGCGTTCACTTCAGGGTGCTTCTCCAGGGCATTGGCCGTGGCCTTCAGGATGAAGTCGTTAATGGACACCTTGTCCCCCTGGGCTTCCAGAAGCTGGTTCACACGCTTCCGGGCTTCCAGGGTCCTGCTCATATCCGCCGTGATTCGGAGGAAGAAGTGCGGTACCGGGCCCAGGGACTCCGCCAGCCGTTTGGCGATGGTCTTCCTCATCT
>JBDRDQ010000581.1:0-4976 GCA_043820695.1 Gemmatimonadota bacterium
GGCATCGCTGTCGATCTGGGTAGCGCGGCCGGCCCGTACATGGAAAGGACGCAAGGGGACTCAGGGGCGGGAGAGGCTCCCGTATTCGACCGTCACGCCGGGGTAGGGGAAACAGCCAACTCCCTCTTCCTGATTCCGACCCTGGTTCAACAGGATCTGGCTGTGCCGGCGATCCTCACCATGCCGGACCACCTCGAAAGGATGGTCTCTCAGGTGCTTGCCGGGGATCCTGCGGCCACCACCGTCTTCCTGGCGGAAGGGTTGAAGGCCAGTGAGACCGGGAAGGGAACCTCAGCTCGGCAGATGTCCACCACCGGAGTCTGGGGCGTTCGGGATCCGAAGGAGGCCCGGGCCGAGGAAGGGCGGCTGGAGACCGAGCAGTTCGTGGATGCAGCGGTCCGGTTCATCGAACGGTGGAGGGATCTCCGGCCCGTAGGCGACTAAGGTTCCTGCGCCCCGGTCTCGTCCCCGAAATGGGCTCTGAGCCGGGCCAGTTCCATGGTCAACTCCTCCACGATCCCCTCATACTCGGGATCGTGATAGATGCTATTCAGCTCCCGAGGGTCTTTTTCCAGGTCGAAGCACTCCCATTCGTCCGTCTCGTAGTATCGGATGAGCTTGTACCGCTCCGTCCGGACCCCATAGTGCTTCGCCACCATGTGGACGGCGGGGAACTCGTAGTAGTGGTAGTAGATGCTGTCTCTCCACCCCCCGGGGTCCCGGGCTTCCAGTAGAGGAACCAGGCTGGTCCCCTGGATGTCCTCGGGAATCGGGACCCCCGCGGCTTCAAGGAAGGTCGGCGCATAATCGATGTTCTGGATCATCTGGGGGACTCTGCTGCCCGGGGGGATCCGCCCCGGCCATCGGGCAAGGAAGGGCATGCGCAGGGATTCCTCGTACATCCACCGTTTATCGTACCAGCCGTGCTCGCCAAGGAAGAACCCCTGGTCGGACGAGTAGATGACCAACGTGTTTCCGGCCAGGCCCGACGCGTCGAGATAGTCCAATACCCGACCGACGCTGTCGTCTACCGAGGCGACACATCGCAGGTAGTCCTTGATGTATCGCTGATAGTAGTATCGGACGAGCTCCCTCCCTTGGAGCCCAGCCTCTGCGAAGGCCGCGTTTCTCGGGCCATACACAGAGTCCCACAGCTCCTTTTGCTCTGGGGTCAGGCGGTCATAGGCCGCTGCCCAGTTGGAGATGTCGCCCTCATTGTCGGCCGACGGAGGCGTGATCTTCAGGTCGTATGCCGGGAAGAAGTGCTCGGCAATGGACATCTCTTGGTTTGACGCGGGAGTCGCCCGGTTCTGGTAGTCATCGAACAGCGTCTCGGGCTCGGGAATCTCCACCCCTTCGAAGGTCATGAGATGATCTGGCCCTGGCATCCAGTTTCGGTGGGGGGCCTTGTGCTGGCACATGAGAAGGAAGGGCCGGCTGGGGTCCCGACCGGTCTCCAGCCAATCCAGGGAAAGGTCGGTGATGATGTCGGTGACGTAGCCTTCGATCCGTTCGGAACCTTCCGGGGTCAGAAAGTCCGGATTGTAGTAGTGCCCCTGACCTGGGAGCACATTCCAGTAGTCGAATCCTTCCGGGTCGTTCCGAAGGTGCCATTTCCCGACCATGGCCGTCTCATACCCAGCTAACTGCAAGGCCTTGTTGAAGGTGGGCTGGGACGTGTCGAAGGGATCGGCCCGGTTGTCGATCTTCCCGTTGATGTGACTGAATTTGCCCGTAAGGACCACGGCCCGGCTCGGAGCGCAGATGGCGTTGGAGCAGAAGGAATTCTCAAAGACGGCTCCCTCCTGTGCGATGCGGTCAATGTTGGGCGTCCGGTTGATTAGCGACCCGTAGGCTGAAATGGCCTGGCAGGCGTGATCGTCCGAAAAAATGAAGAGGATGTTTGGCGGGCCCCCGGCCGCTCCCCGGCACCCTTCCAGGAGTGGGAGCCCAAGGAGAGGGGCGATAGCGCCCAGAGCTGCAGCCCCGGCACCCATGCGAACGACTTCACGGCGGTTCATGTCTCGACCAGGGCTCATGGGGCCTCCCCTTGCGAAGGTGATGATACGAGGTGGGGAGGGTAGGGGCTCAACCTTCGTCCGGGCAAGCTTCGCCGGCGAGGCTCCCTGGTGCGGCTTTAAGGTGAGACTCTGCTCCGACCCTCGAGGGAGCGTATCTTCTCCCCTGTACCTTTGACCCATCGGGACGGACTGCATGAACTCAGACGAACACCATACGCGGCGGGACTTCCTTCGACAGATGGGGCTGGCTGGGTTGGCCCTGTCTGCCGGCGGCTGGACTCAGGGTTGCACCTCCACTGGCGGGGATCGGCGGCCGCCCAACGTAGTCCTCATCTTCATCGACGACCTGGGATACGGCGATGTGGGGGTTTACGGCGCCAAAGGGTTCAGCACCCCTAATCTGGACCGCCTGGCCGCCGAAGGGATGCTCTTCACGGATTTCTACGCCTCCCAGGCGGTGTGCTCCGCTTCCCGGGCCTCCCTGCTGACCGGTTGCTATGCCGAGCGGGTCTCCATTCGAGGCGCCCTCTCCCCCTCTTCGGAGGTGGGCCTTAACCCCGCGGAGACCACTATCGCCGAGATGTTGAGGGCTCGAGGGTATTCCACCGCGGTTTTCGGTAAGTGGCATCTGGGACATCACCCCGAGTTTCTCCCCCTCCAACACGGGTTCGATGAGTACCTTGGCCTCCCTTATTCCAACGACATGTGGCCGGTGGAATACGATGGGACCCCCGCCAGGGGCGGTAACAAAGCTGCTTACCCACCTCTGCCCCTTATAGACGGCAACGAGGTCCTTCAGCTGATCGAGGACCAGGCGGGGCAGGACCGGCTGACGGCTCTGTACACCCAGCGGTCGGTGAGCTTCATCGACCGTCATGCCGATGTGCCTTTCTTTCTTTACCTGGCTCATACCATGGTCCACGTCCCCCTTGGCGTATCGGACGAGTTCCGGGGCCGGACGGAGCAGGGGATGTTCGGGGACGTGATGGAGGAAGTGGATTGGTCGGTGGGGCAGATTATGGACTCCCTGGACCACAACGGACTGAACCGGGATACTTTGGTGATCTTTACCAGCGACAACGGGCCCTGGCTAAATTTTGGGAATCACGCCGGGTCGGCCGGGGCCTTGAGGGAGGGGAAGGGGACGGCGTTCGAAGGGGGGCCACGGGTTCCGGCCATTTGGCGTTGGCCCGGCCGGATCGAAGCTGGCTCGGTATGCACGACGATGGCCTCCACCTTGGACGTCCTTCCGACGTTGGCCGCCATCACCGGGGCGGTTCTCCCGGAGGTCAGGATCGATGGGGTAGACATACTCCCCTTGCTGAATGGCGAGGACGGGGCAAACCCGAGAGACCGTTTTCTCTTCTACTATGACGGAGAACTCAGGGGTGTCCGGGAGGGAAGGTGGAAGCGTGTTCTTGAACATCGGACCCGATCCTACCGGGGTGTCGAGCCCGGAATGGATGGGTTTCCGGGTCCGTATGCCTTTCCCACCGTTCCTGCGGCTCTGTACGACCTGGAGAACGATGTCGGAGAGAGCATCGATGTCGCGGCCGAGCACCCGGATGTCGTGGCTCGTTTGGATGCTGTGGCAGAGGAGGCCCGGTCAGCGTTGGGGGATGGACTCACCGGCCGAAAAGGCTCAGAGGTTCGCCCTCCTGGTCGCCGGGGGTTCCCTCGATCCGAGACCCTTCTCCACGTCGGGGTTGGAGCCACCGTTTCTCTCACTATGCCTCCCTCCCCCCGCTACCCCGGGACGGGAGCGGCAACCCTTTGCGACGGACTTTTGGGGAGCCGGGACCACAACGATGGACGCTGGTTGGGGTGGAGCGGAGATGATCTGGAAGCCATCATCGACCTCGGAGAGGCGAAGGAGGTGCGGCGAGTCGGCGTGGATTGCCTTCGGGCCCAAGGGCCCTGGATCTTCCTCCCTCAGTGGGTGGAGGTGGCGGTCTCACAGGATGGGGAAAGGTGGGTGATGGCGGGCAGGGTGGACATTCCCCTTGAAGAGAACCCGGCGGGGTCTGCCGTGAAAATCGAAGTCGAGCTTCCTCAGGGCCCTGGGTTCGGCCCCGTTCGATTCGTCCGGGTCTTCGCCAGGAACCGGGGTCACCTCCCGGCCTGGCATCCCGGTACCCCGGGGAATGCCTGGCTATTCGTGGATGAGATCGTAGTGGAGGCGGTCTAACCGGGCCCTATCCCCCCACCACATCCGAGTAGACCCTGCCGAACCTGTCCGTGGCATCCACTCGGACCTCGCGAGCGTCCGGTGAAACCGGAGCGTAGAAGAGGTGGCCTACGGGAAGGGGGTCGACCCAGCTTCGTCTGATCGGAAGGTCATCCCCCCGATGGAGCTTTTCGCTTAGCGGGTCGGTCCCCACGCGCCTGGCCATCTCGCCTTTTCGTTCCCCGCCCTCATACCAGACCACGGTCCACTCTGGGTCCCAATTCCAGACATTGGCCACGATCTCGTCCGGAGCGCTCGGATCGGATCCCCGGGGGTACACTCTGAGTTGGTAGTCGAACTCCCGACCCGTGGCCTTATATCGCCAGGTGACCTCTTCTCCCCGCACTTCGTAGACTGAGTAACCACAGGGTGTCCCGTCGCCACAGATCGGGCCGCTCCACCAGGCACCGCACACCGCCCCATTCACATGCTCGTGGACCCCGCCTTCAAAGACGTGCTCACTCTCGTGAGTGTGAGCCGTGAGGATATGGGCTTGGTAGGGCTCCAGAAGCTCGTAGAGGGCCCGACGGTTTGCCACCGAGATCCCAGGAGCTGGATGCTCCTCCCCGAGGCGGATGTGCCGACCCCCCAGAATCGGAATGTGAGCCGCAAGGATGACGGGCCGTCCGGCTTCAACGAATCGGAGGTCGTTCTTCAGCCATCGAAGCTGGTCCGCGCCCAGGTACCCCATGTACCCGGTGCCGAACCAGAACACGTCGTCCAGGACC
>JBDRDQ010000582.1:0-10856 GCA_043820695.1 Gemmatimonadota bacterium
TGGGGCCTTTTTTTGTCCGGGACCGTATCCGCTCCCTCAGGGGCCCTCTCGGCCGCCCCCCTCGGTCATGCTCCGAACGTTAAGGAGCTCATCAAGCTCCTCTTCCGGGACCAAACCCAGACGAAGGACAACTTCCCGAACACTCACCCCTTCTCGAGCAGCGTCCTTCGCCACCTCGGCGGCTCGATCATATCCAATTCGGAGGTTCAAGGCCGTAGCAATGGCCGGATTCTTCTCGAGCAACTCCCGGCACCGATCAACGTTGGCTTCAATCCCTACCACGCACCGTTCGGCAAACACACGACACCCGCCGGCCAAGAGCCCGATGGACTCGAGAAGAGCGACGGCCAAAACCGGCATCATCACATTGAGCTCGAGATTCCCCCGGCTCCCCGCGATGGTGATGGTGGCGTGGTTTCCCATGACCCGGGCGGCCACCATCATCAGCGCCTCGGACATGACGGGGTTCACCTTCCCTGGCATGATGGAGCTCCCGGGCTGGACCGCTGGTAGGGTTATCTCATGAAGCCCGGAAGTTGGACCGCTGGCCAACCATCTGATGTCGTCGGCGATCTTCATGAGGCTTGCCGCCACGGTATTAAGAGACCCGGAGGCTGCAACCGCTCCGTCCTTGGCCCCTTGAGCCTCGAAGTGGTCCACCGCCTCGACGAAGGCCAAGCCGGTGCCGTCGCTGATCCGTTGGATGGTCTTCCCCGCAAAATCCGGATGGGTGTTGATTCCGGTACCTGTGGCCGTACCTCCAAGGGCCAACTCCGCCAACTCTTTTGAAGCTCCCCTCACCCGTGAGACGCCGAGTTCCACCTGCCGCGCCCAGCCACTGAATTCCTGCCCCAACCTTACCGGTGTAGCATCCATCAGGTGGGTTCGCCCGGATTTGACCACGTCGTCGAAGGCCGAAGCTCTCTCCCGGAGAGCATCCTCCAACCCCTCCAGCGCCGGTAGGAGATCCTCCTCCAAGGCCCAGCGGGCAGCGACATACATGGCCGACGGAATCACGTCGTTGGATGACTGGCCAAAGTTCACGTGATCGTTGGGGTGCACCGGGAGTCCCTGGCCCTCGAGGATCTGGCCTGCCCTCCGGGCGATGACCTCATTGGCATTCATGTTGGTGGAGGTCCCGGAGCCGGTCTGATAGATGTCCAGCACGAACTCCTCATCCCACCTGCCTTCCTCCACCTCGCCTGCCGCTTCTGCGATGGCCTGGGATAGCTTTCGGTCCAGCTTTCCCAGCTCCCCGTTGGTGAGCGCCGCCGCCTTCTTCACCAGGCCCAGCGCTTGGATGAACCGGCGGGGGAAACGTTGCCCACTCACCTGGAAGTTCTCGAGGGCCCTCTGGGTCTGGGCGCCATAGAGGACTCCCTGGGGAACCTGCACGTCACCCAGCGAGTCCCGTTCAATTCTGAATTCACCGGCCATGGCTCGGATGGGCTCCTATTCCTTTCGGGGTGGCTGACTCGGCCTCAGCTCCACTCGGCTCGGGAGGGCGTTCCCAGGGTAGCGGAGCAGGTCAACGACTGCCCTGGAGACGTCCTCGGAGGTGAGGGCCCACCCCTCCTTGTGCCCCCCCGGTCGATCCCCGAAGCCGGTGTCCACGCTGCCAGGCATTATGAGGCTTACCCGGATCCCCTCGTACCGGAGATCCAGCATCATGGCCTCCGTCATTCCAAGTAGGCCGAACGTGCTGGCGTTGTAGGCCACCCCTCCGGCAAAGGTGTTCCGCCCAGCCAGCGACCCGATGTTCAGGATCCAGGCGTCGGTGGATTTTTTCAGATGGGGAATGGCAGCCCGGGACAGGTAAAATACCCCACTCAGATTGGTGTCGATCTGAATTCGCCAGTCTTCCAGCGGCATTTCATGGATGGGAGCATACTTTCCCACCCCGGCATTGTTGACCAGCAGGTCCAGCCCTCCGAATTCACTCACCACCCGGGCTACGACCGACTCGCAACCTTCCGAATCCCGAACGTCGGCCACCAGACCCAGGACCCGACCTCCACCGGCCTTGGAAAGCTCCCCCGCCACCGCCGCCACGTCACCGACAGTCCTGGCGGTGAGGGCCACATTGAAGCCCACCTCCAAAAGGTCCCGGACAATGGCCTTCCCAATGCCCTTCGTGCCTCCGGTAACCAGGGCGATCTTCCCCAAGAACTCCTTCATGCCCAAGAACTCCTTCATGATTCGTTCTCCGCCAACCACTTCTCTGCTTCCAAGGCGGCCATACATCCGGTCCCAGCGGCCGTTACCGCTTGACGGTACGTGTCGTCCATCACATCTCCGGCGCCGAATACCCCAGGGACCTCGGTGCGGGTGGATCCGGGCTCGACCACCATGTAACCATTGGGCTTCAAGGGCACCGAACCCCGGAGAAAGGCCGTATTGGGGGTGTGGCCAATGGCCATGAACACGCCCGTGCATTCGAGGGTCCGCTCTTCTCCGGTGAGGGTATCCTTCAACCGCACTCCGGTGACGAAGGCATCCCCGAGCACGTCCACGAGTGTGGAATTCCATTCCACACGGACCTTGGGGTTCGCCAGCACCCGGTCGGCCAGCATCCTGGAGGCACGGAGCTCTCCCCTGCGATGGACGACGATGACCTCGCTTCCGTACTTGGCCAGGTGTTCTGCCTCCGTCATGGCGGAATCACCGCCACCTATCACGACCAGGGGCCGGTCCCTGAATACCGGGAGAGCACCATCGCAAACGGCACAAGCGGAGACGCCTCCTCCGGACCGGGCCAAACGCGTCTCGTTTGCCAGACCCATCCAGTTGGCCCTCGCACCCGTGGCGATGATGACGGTCTTGGCCAGAAACTCACCACTGTAGCTGGTCCGAAGCTTCTTGGGTTGGGAGGTGAAATCCACCTCTACCACGTCGTCCTGGACGATCCGTGTCCCGTACCGTTCAGCCTGGGCCCGCATCCTCGTCATCAGCTCCTGGCCATCCACGCCCTCGGGAAAGCCAGGGAAGTTCTCCACCTCGGTGGTGAACATCAGCTGGCCCCCAGGGATCATCTCGGTACTTCCCATTCCTTCGATCACCAGCGGGGTGAGGTTCGCCCGAGCTGCGTAAATGGCGGCAGTCCATCCGGCGGGCCCGGATCCAATGATCACTACTTTTTCGGCATTCGGAGATTCACTCATGATTCCCGTGGGGTTAGGAGTCCTTGAAGATTTTCAAATTTGTGGAATGGCCCGGATTCACCCTCGCCATCGGGTCGACGAGTTTCACGGCTTCGCTCACGGCCACGGCTGCCTCGGCGAAGCCGGTAGCGATGAGGTCCAACTTTCCTTCGTAATCAACCATATCCCCAATCGCGAACACCGCCGGGAGATTGGTTCTCATGAGCCGGTCCACGACAACCCGACTCCCTTCCATCTCCAGGCCCCACCCTTTCATGGGGCCCAGGTCCGGTCTGAACCCGAGGAAGGTGAGGACTGCGTCAACCTGGAGGCAGGTCTCCTCGCCGGATCGGTTGTCGAAGACCACCACGGACTCCACCCGGTCCGACCCCCGAATCTCCCTTACCTCGTGATGGTCCCGGAAAGAAAGCTCCCCGGCATCAGAGGCCGCCTGGAGTTGGGCCACTGAGCGTTCGATGGCACGGAACGAACCCCTCCGGTGGATGAGGACCAGCTCTGAGACTACGTCTTTGAGGGTCAAAGCCCAGTCTACGGCCGAATCCCCACCCCCCACCAGAAGCACCCTCTTCCCGCGGTACTCTTCCCGATCGGGAATGGCGAAGCGAACCCCCTTCCCAAGAAATTCCTCATAACCGGGACAACTCAGCCTGAGGGGCTCGAAGACCCCTTTTCCCCCTGCCAGGAGAAGGGTCCGGGTGAAGTAGTGGCGATGCCTCCCCAGAAGGACGAGGAGGTCACCATCCCGATCGAGATCCAAAACCTCTTCGTTCAGGACCACCCGGGGATCAAACTGGAGGGCCTGCTTGATGAGGCCCTTGCCCAGATCCCGGGCCAGGATTTTTGGGAAACCCCCCACATCATAGATATACTTCTCAGGGTAGAGGGCCATGAGCTGCCCACCCAGCTCAGGCAGGGAGTCGATGATCCGAACCGAACGTTCTCGCATCCCGGCGTAAAAAGCCGCATACAGCCCGGTTGGCCCACCGCCAATGACCGTGATGTCGCTTATGTCCCGCTGCATTTCCCCATTTATCTCCATCAGGGACCCGATCGCTCCCTAACCCTTCAGAAGCGTCTCACCCCGGAATAGCTCCGATTCCCGGTACCGCTCCACACCACGAACCACCAGAAGTTTCACCCCCACGGCAAGGGGCACGGCGATGAGTAGCCCCACAAACCCCAGGAAGAACCCGGACACGGCCAGCGCCAAAACGACCCACACGGGGTGCAGGCCCACCGACTCACCAACGATCCGGGGTGAGATGACGGTGCCCTCCAATATCTGGGATCCCCCATAGACAATGGCGATCGTCAGCAACGAGAAGCCGACATTTCCACTGACAAGAGCGATGAACAGTGCCGGGATGAGGCTCAAGACCAATCCCAGGTAGGGAACCACACTAAAAACCGCCACCAGGACGCCCAGGAGAATGGCATGGGGGAACCGAAAGATCAGAAGCCCCAGGGTCGTGATGACCCCCAAGATCAGTGCCACCGTGATTTGCCCCCGAAGGTAGCGTGAAAGGAGGTGATCGTACTCCACGGCGACGGAAAGAACACCCTTCCGGGACCGGACGGGAATCAACTCGGCAGCCTTCGCCTTCAGGCCGTCATAGTCCCGAAGCAGGTAGTAGGTCAGGACCGGCGTTAGAACCGTATATCCAATGATGGTGAAGAAGGATCCCAAACCTCTGCCAAAACCCAACACACCTGACCAGATCCCCGAAACGATCACCTCCTTGCGCTCATCCAGGAACGCCATGACAGCCCCGGCATCGACGCTCCGAAGCCGCTCGAGCAGGACGTCCTCTTCCAGGAGAGGAATATCCACCAGAAGGAGCCTCTCTTGGACTACCTCCAGCCAGTCCGCCAATCGGGTAAGGAACTCCGGAGTGTCCTGGATGATCTCGCCGATTTGCGAGGCCAAAGCGGGGAGCCCCAAGATCAGGGCTGCACCCAGAAGAACCAGAACCGGCAGGATGAGAAGGAGTATGGCCAGGGAGCGACCCACGCGCCGGCCCTCCATTCGGTCCACAAGAGGGTCCAGCATGTAAGCCAGAATGAGGGCGAGGACGAAGGGAGCCAGGAGAAACCCGGTAGTGTCCAGGAGCCACAGAAGGGTCATCACCGCGGAAAGGCCGACGATACCCGCACGACCCGGCATGCGCCGAAAGGGCATCAGGACCGCCATCAGGATCCAGAACAAGACGAAGGGTGACAGGAAGAAGTGGGTCTCGGGTCGACCCAAACTGAAAAGGAAGAAACCCAACACCAAGAGGACGGCTGCAGCCTGGAAAGCCCTCCATGCAGCGTCGAGCGACCGCTCCATTCCCACCTCCAGAGATCAGAAATCGAAGAGAGGAGATTCTTCCGGATTCAAAGCAAGGCGGGCAGCGTCCCGAACCACTTCACGGGCGTTCTCATAGTCCACCGCGTCGATGGCCTCGAAGAGGGGGATCCAGACACACTCGGTGATCCCCTCGGCCTCCTCGGGAACCGGCTCTCCCAACTTCGACGCCATCAGAAAGAAAGTGCAGTGTTTGTGGACGAGCCGCCCTTTCTGGCGGAAGTACCAATCAATGGTCCGGAGTTTGGGACCCAACTTCAGGTCCTTCAGTCCGGTCTCCTCCGAGACCTCTCGCAGCCCAGCCTCCGGAGGGCCCTCGGATCCCTCCAGATGTCCTTTGGGGAGTCCCCAATTACCATACGGATCTCTGATGAGGAGAGCGTAGATCTGTCCGTTGATCCTTCGGATCACGACTCCGCCGGAGCTTCGTTCCTCCCGAGCCCTTCGACCGGATTGAAGGCCGGAACGGGCACTCTTCAGAGGCGGGTTCCGACCCTCTGGGCTCACAAAAACCCCAGATCAGAAGATGGACAGTCGGACATAACGCTGGGGGTTCTCCTGAAGGTCTTTTAGAAGAGCGGATAGCTCTCCCAGTACACCTTGGGCTTGAGTAACCAGTGTCGGGTCCCTCATGAGGAGTCCCAGAGAGCCCTCTCCCGCCTCTACCTGGGCCGTCATTCGATCCAACCGGGCGAAAGTGGAGTCCACCCTCGAGATCATCCCTTGTGCCCCCCGGGTCGCGGAACTCAACTCTCCGGATAGTTCCTTCAGGTTCGCCAAGGTCGCCCGGGCGTCCAGCATCAGGGAGTCGGTGGTGGGCGCCCCCAAAAGCTCTTCAGCCCGCTCGAAGGTCAACCGCGCCGAATGGGCTGCCTGACCAAGCTCCACCGCCGAGGTCTCAAACTCGGAGGCCAGGTCCGAGACCGCGCCTGCTTGAGCCTCCACCAACTCTCTCAGCCGTTCACTCACCTCCTGAATGTTATTGATGGCCTGACTCAGGTTCCGGGCTGTCTCCTCGGTAAAGGCCTGCTCGACACGGTCGGTCAGGACACCCAGGTTCGCAGAGATCTGGTCCGCAGCGGCGGTGAGGCGGGAGAAGTCTGGAAGGGCATATCCCCCCATCACCCCCGCTTCTCCCGGATCGTAGAAATCGAACTGGGAGTAGGCCTCCGGGCTCACGATCTCGGCCTGCCAATCGCCGAACATGGATTCCGGAGCCAGGAGAACCGCCCGGTTCGGCGGAAGAACCACATCGTCCCGGATCCTCATGCGCACTCGGACCGCAGTCCCATCAGGCTCCACGGTAATCCCCTGGACCTGTCCGATGGTGACTCCCCTGAGCTTGACCGAGTTCCCGTTCATGAGCTGGCCGACTTCTTTGAAGAGCGCCTCGACCACCTGGGTCCCCCGGCCGAAGCTGGCGTCCTGAAGCCAGAGAGTACCTAGAACGGCGGCGGCCACCCCTGCCACGATCACCAGGCCTACCATGATTTCTCTTCGGCGTGTCATCCCGCTCCCTCCAGGAGTTCGGGTCTTCCCTCGATGAACCCCCTGACCACCGGGTCCGGACAGGCCTGAATCTCGGCCGGGGTTCCCATGAAGCGGATCACGCCCTCATAGAGCAATCCGATTCGGTCCGCGACCCTGTACGCGCTATCCATGTCGTGCGTGATCAGCACTGAAGTGACCTTCAATTCCTCACGGGTTCTGATGATGAGGCGGTCAATGACGGTCTTGGTCACTGGGTCCAGACCCGTCGTGGGCTCGTCATAGAGAAGGTAATCGGGTTGCGTGGCAATGGCCCTCGCGAGGCCAGCCCTCTTCTTTTGTCCCCCGGACAGTTGAGCCGGGTACCGATCGTCATACCCCTCCAACTCCACCAGTGCCAGGCACTCCCTGACCCTTGTCTTGATGGCGTCCTCCGTCATGCCCGGAATCCGCCTGAGCCCCATGCCCACATTGTCGGAGATGCTCATGGAGTCAAAGAGAGCGGCAAACTGAAAAACATATCCCACCTTCCGCCGGACCTCGTTGAGTTCCCCGAGACTCATGTCCCCGAGATTCATCCCGTCCACCCAGACCTCACCCTGATCCGGCTTCAGAAGGCCCACAACGTGTTTCAGGGCCACGGACTTCCCTGTTCCTGACTGGCCGACCACAGCCAAAGTTTCACCCTGGTGGACCTCCAAAGAGAACCCCCTGAGGACTTTCTTTTCCCCAAAAGCTTTGTGGAGGTCCTTCAGAAGGATACTCACATGTCCCTCAGCAAGGTCGCCGCCCAGAAGGCGTCCAGAACCAGGATGACCATACTGCTCACGACTACTGCCCGTGTGGTGGAGAGGCCGACCCCCTCCGCCCCGCCTCTGGTCGTGAAACCGAAGAAACACCCGATGGAGGTGATCGTGAGGCCGAAGCTCAGGGACTTGATGACAGCGAACTGAATGTCCCACGGCTCAAAATAGATGCGCAGGCCCTTCATGAACTCGGGCGTAGACATGTCGAGGAGATACAAAGACGTGGCCCATCCTGCGGCGATCCCTATGGTGGTGGCGAGAACCACCACGACCGGGACCATGAGGACCCCCGCCAGGACCCTGGGCACAACGAGATAGGCAACCGGGTCATATGCCAGGGTTTCCAGGGCATCGATCTGTTCCGTCACTCTCATGGTACCGAGTTCTGCGGCGATGTTCGCCCCCACCCTCCCGGAGAGAGCCAATCCCGTGAGCACCGGCCCCAACTCCAAGATCATCGTCTTCCCCACCAGGGCTCCGACAAAATAGAGAGGTACCGCACCAGTGAAGGTATAGGAAGCCTGCAGCGCCATGACCACGCCGGTAAAGGAAGCGATAAAGAGAGCGATGGGGATGGAGTCCACACCGATTCTCGCCATCTGGCCCAACAACAGGCGGCCCCAGATGTCGACTCGCTTGATGGCTTGGAGGGTTTGTATACCCAACCCTCCCCACTGCCCAATCTGAGCGGCGGTGTCAAAAGCGGAGCGGCCCAACAACCGGAAGGGCTCCAAAAAGAAGTCGATTCTCATTTAAAGGAGTATAGCCGAGAAGGGAAGGCCGTCGCCACCCTCCGTTGGGGGACGAGGCGAACCCGGAGTAGGTGCGATGATTCGTTGGATTCAGTCCCCCGGAAGCAGGCCCTCCAGGGTGAATTCGATCTCTTCTTCCCTCCGTCCGTCTTGGCCAGGTATTACATAGGCGACCTTGATCCGACGAACCGCTCGGTTTGGATCCGCGATGGTCACCTCGAAGTCCAGCTTCTGTTCTTTTGAGCCAACCCTGGTTTTGACCCGATCTCCCGGTTCGGCTTCCCTGACGTTGGCGGGGTTCTTATAGAGGGTCTTGGTGGATTGGCGCCCGGTCTCGAGATCCCGGGCCACTTTTACGTGGCGTAGCCAGTCAGGTTGGAAGCCAATCACATACTGGTAACCCTGTTGATCCACCCCGTGCCCATCCCGATTGTGCCTCGCCATTCCATCCTCCGGAAAGATGAAAAACTGATGGCCCTGTCGTAAACGAATGTTTTAATCTAAAAAACTATGTCAAGCCCTGCATCCCCTATCCCCATAATAACCCTTTGCATATAAGAATTTCTTAGGTTTCGCCTAAGGCAAGGTTTGACAAGAATCGAGCTATTGGCGAGAGCCCGCTTTCGGAAGTCCGTTTCTGAAGGGGAGCCTGAAGTCGGCCAATGGAAATCCAACTCCAGGATTGGTGGAAGTCGTCAGATCAGAAGGCCTTGCCCTATCCCATCCCCTTCATTAGCATTTCAGAGCTACCAAGGATGATTCAGCCCGCGTCCGGGCTGTCCCCATTTCGCCTCTCTATTCCTTTTTCGTACCTCAAGACAACGAACCTTTCCGGCGAGCTGCCGAGCTCAATCCTACCTGATCCAGGGAACCCTGGATGGTTCGCCAACCATCGGAGCACCGCGTGGACATCGCAGAGTTAAAAAGCAAAAGCGTCGCAGACCTTCATGACCTGGCCGAAGAGCTCAACCTCTCCAACTACTCGGGTCTTCGAAAGCAGGACCTGATCTTCCGGATCGAACAGAACCTCCTGGACAGTGATGTCGTCCTCAGGGGAGAGGGAGTTCTGGAAATCCTGCCCGAAGGATATGGCTTCCTTCGTTCCCAGGACTGGAACTACCTGTACGGACCCGACGACATCTATGTGAGCCCCTCCCAGATCAAGCGATTCGATCTGCGGACCGGAGACACGGTTTTGGGACAGGTTCGCCCACCAAAGGAGGGCGAGCGCTATCTAGCACTCTTGAAGGTTGAAAACGTCAACGGCGATGAGCCTGAGAAGGCGAAACACCGCATCGCCTTCGACAACCTCAAGCCTCGGTTCCCCGAGACTCGGCTGAGGCTCGAACCAAAATCCGGAGACATTTCCATGCGTGTCATGGACCTGGTGACTCCGGTAGGCATGGGGCAGCGGGGTCTAATCACCTCCCCACCCAAAGCCGGTAAGACGATCCTACTCCAAAAGATGGCCAACTCCATCACTGAGAATCACCCCGACGTCCACATGATCGTCCTCCTCATCGACGAGCGGCCTGAAGAGGTCACGGACATGGAGGAGCACGTAGACGCCGAAGTGATCTCCTCTACCTTCGACGAGCCGGCCGACCGGCACACGCAGGTCGCGGAGATGGTGTTGGAGAAGGCGAAGCGCCTGGTGGAGCACGGCAAGGACGTGGTGATCCTCCTGGACTCCATCACTCGGCTGGCCCGAGCCTATAACGTAACGGTCCCCCACTCCGGGAAGATTCTCTCGGGCGGTGTGGACGCGAATGCCCTGCACAAACCCAAACGGTTTTTTGGTGCAGCCAGGAATATCGACGGAGGTGGATCACTCTCGATCATCGCCACGGCCCTCATCGAAACGGGGAGCCGTATGGACGAGGTCATCTTCGAGGAGTTCAAGGGCACCGGGAACATGGAGTTGGTTCTCGACCGGCACATCTCCGATAAGCGCATTTTTCCGGCCATCGACCTGAACCGGTCCAGCACACGTAAGGAGGAACTCCTCCTCACTCCGCAAGAACTGAATCGGATCTACCTGCTTCGAAATTTCCTTTCGGACATGCCCTCGGCCGAGGCCATCGAATTCCTCATGGAACGGATGAAGCGGGTGAAGACCAACCAAGAGTTCCTGGACAGCATGGCGGAGGGTGGGTGAAGGCAGGAGGGTGTTGTCAGACTTGGTGGGGGATCCCTAAAAGATCTGTAGACCTCAAAGGGGCGGGGTTCCTGTGTCGGCGGGCCGACCGAGCGCCCTTCTGGGAGCGAAGCGGACAGTTGGGGAGGGAGGGCGGATCCGCCG
>JBDRDQ010000583.1:0-7947 GCA_043820695.1 Gemmatimonadota bacterium
CGGTGAGGGATCTTCTTGCTCTCCAGTAGCCCACGGACGTATCCCTTGCTCGTGGGCTCCGACAGCATCCGTTTGATCTGATTCTGTGTATTCATGCCGCCAGAATAAGCGGCACGAATCCCTTTGTTCAGTCTCTATTTATGGGTAAAAGGGCAGGTCTAGCCTCACTTCCTCCACTTCTCGAACCAGCTTTGCAGATAGAGCTGGCTCCGCATGTAGTTGGAGGGGATGGATGAGGTCCCGTGGTACTCGCCCTTGAAGCGGAGCATGACGCTGGGGACCTTCTGGACCTTGAGGGCCGAGTAGAACTCTTCCGTCTGGGAGATGGGCGTCCTCAGATCCAACTCACCCGTCATGAGCATGGTGGGCGTCGTGACATTTCCCACATACATGAGGGGGGAGCGCTTCAGGTGCTCCGATGGGTCCTCCCAGGGGAACTTCTCGAAGTTCCGGTACCAACTGGCCCCGTCGGTGGTGCCGACAAAAGAGATCCAGTCGATGACGGGGTAGTTGGAGGATGCGGCAGCGAAGCGGTCGGTATGGCCTACGATCCAGGCCGTGAGGACGCCGCCACCGGACCCCCCGTAGACGAACAGGGCGTCCTCGTCGATGTACCCTCGGGAGATGACCTCGTCCACGCCCTTCATGAGGTCATCGAAATCCTTGTCCGGGTAGGCGTTGTTGATCTCGTTTCCGAAGGCGCTCCCATAACCCGAGCTCCCCCTTGGGTTCGTATAGAGGACCACGTACCCCTCGGCGGCATGGTTTTGCCATGAATGACTGAAACCAACCCCGTACATGCCGTGGGGGCCTCCATGGATGGCCAGGATGAGGGGGTACTTCTCGGATGGGTCGAACTCTGGGGGTTTGATGACCCAGCCCTGAATGTCCAGGTCGCCGGTGGACTTGTACCAGATCTCCTCAACCTCACCCATGGTCACGCCGGAGAGGACGTCGTCATTCACCCGGGTCAGTTGGTGCATCCGGGCTGGGTTCCGAAGGTTGAAGGTCCAGATGTCACCTGGCGCGTGGTAACTGGAGACCGTAGCGGCGAAGTTCCCGTTGGCGTCCACGGAGGAGAAGGAGAGCATGTGATTCCCCTCCGTCACCGGTTTGGCCTCTCCCTGAAGGGGAGCGAACCAGAGGTTTGACGTTCCCTTCATGCTGGCGTTGAAGTAGAGGCCACTCCCATCCGGCGCCCAGGTCAGATTGGCCAAAGAGCTCCCGAGTTCGCCGGTGATGAGCCGCGGGGCGGATCCATCGGAGTTCATGACGTAAAGACCGTTTTCAACGTAGGTGTCCGTGGACCAATCCTGCCCCTGGTAGGCGATGAGGCGCCCGTCGGGGGAGGGAACCGGGCCTGAATCAGGGCCGTGACGGGTGGTGAGCTGCCGAAAGGCGCCGGTTGTGACATTCACAGCGTAGATCTCGGATTCCCGCCACATCCAATCCGCTTCCTCCTCGCGAAGGGAGGAGAAGTAGATCTCCGAGCCATCAGGGGCCCAGCGGGGCCCCGAGTGGTTCCATTCCCCGTCGGAAAGCTGCCGCGGTGTGCCACCATCCGCAGGAACCACGAAGATGTGGGAGTGGCTGGTATCCACGAACCCTTGTCGATCCCTGCGATAGGACAGGCGGTCAACTATTTTGGGGCCCTCCGTCCACTGGGCCCCTGAGGGCCGGTCCGGAAGCTTCACACTCCAGCTTTCGGCGTCTTCCACCGCCATGGAAAACGCGATCCGGGTGCCGTCCGGGGACCATTGGAGGCTCGATGGGCCCCGCTCCACCCGGGTGATCTGGGTAGAGGCCCCCTCGGCGTCCATCCACCTCACGAAGATCTGGCTCCCGCGGGGCTCTCCCTGGGCCGTGAATGCGATGCGGGTCCCATCGGGAGACCAAACCGGCGAGGAACCATCCACCAGAAACCGCTTCCGGGCCCCATCGGCGTCCATGATCCAGATTTCGGAGTACCTCCGGTCGTTGACCTTATCGATCCCCCCTCGGGTGAAGATGATCTGCTTTCCGTCGGGGGAGATCTGGGGGTCGGACACGGACTCGATGTCCAGGTACATCTCGAGGGAGACGGTCCGGTCCTGAGAGAAGAGGGGTTGGGGGGTCGTGAGGGCGAGGGTAACGACGATGGGTGCCCAACCCACCAAGGAGATCATGAACCGCATGGGAGTCTCCAAGATTGCCGTGGGATCAAACCCGGGGTCTGCTACTTGTGGGTCGAAAAGCAAGCTAGGGGCTTCCACGGGACTTTGCCAAGGGGACCCCAGACATCGGACGGGTGTTCAACCGTACGTTGTGTGTCCTTGAACCGATGACTGCAATCCAGGTTTCTTGGTTGACCGAGACCGTTATTGAAAAAGCTCCTCCATGTCTTGGACGGGCCTCCTGCGTCCTCCGGGCTTTGGGGCCTTGGGCATGGGGCCGTCCTTGGACCGTTGTCGTCCTCTGGGTTTTCGTTGCCTGCGTCCTACCCCGAGGGGCTTCCAGCCAGGAGCGCCTTCCGGGGTCCATCCAGGGGAGGGTGTGGGCTGAGGACGGCACCCCGGTGCGAGCCGTTTTGATTCGGGTATTCCCCGCCGGTTCCCAGACTGCCTCCGGGGGTGCGGAGTCGGACGAGCTGGGATACTTCCACGTCGCACCCCTCCCACCGGGACCCTATTTCCTGAGGGTCGGCAGGTTGGGCTTTGAAGACCAGACCCGGGAGGTGGAGGTGTCTCCGGGCCGGAGAGCCAACGAGGACTTCGTTCTGGTGTCGGTGGTCCTGGAGGTGGAGGGGATCTCCGTCGAGGCCGAGAGGAGCCGGGAGCGGTATCGATTTGAAGAAGAGGCGGGAGTCACGGTTCGGGAGTTGGCTGCCAGGGAGATCAAGGCGATTCCCGGGCTGGCTGAGGCGGATCCCCTGCGGGCCATCGAGGTGCTCCCCGGGGTGGTCACCACCTCCGATTTCTCCTCGGCTTTCAACGTCAGAGGTGGTTCCGCAGATCAGAACCTGATCCTCCTGGACGGAATCCCGGTCTTCAACCCGACTCACCTAGGAGGCTTCTTCTCGGTCTTCAACGGGGACTTGATCGATCGAGCCGAGCTTCGGTCCGGAGGGTTTCCGGCCCGTTTCGGGGGCCGGGTCTCCAGTGTGTTGGAAATCGAGACCGATGCAGGGGATGGGAGCTTTCGCGGAAACGCGGGCGTTTCCGTTCTGGCCACGCGCCTCGCCCTCGGCGGAGGCCTTTCCCGGGGCCTTCGGGACGGGGTGGGGCTCAGGACGGCCCGGTGGAGGGTGTCCGGAAGGAGATCCTATTTCGACCAGATCCTGAAGCCCGTCTTCGATTTCCCCTATCATCTCACCGACCTCCAAGGCGTTTTTGAGGGATGGACCAAGGGGGGAAATCGGCTTTCCATCACGGCCTACACCGGGAGGGATGTCCTGGACCTTACCCGCCTGGACTCCGAGGATTTCCCGCTTCGCATCGATTGGGATTGGGGAAACGACCTCGTCGGGGCCAGGTTCACGCACCCTCGGGGGGATGGTGGGTGGTGGGAGCTCCGCTCCGGCTTCTCTAGGTTCTCATCCGGCCTGAGTTTTCCTGATTTCGATGACACGGAGCTCAGGAGCGATATCAACCAATCGAGTCTGGAAGGGGACCTGGAGATTCGACCCACTCCCTATCTTACGCTCACGTCAGGGGGCGGCCTCAAGCGACTCGGCTACGACAATCTGGCGGTTACGGGCGGTACCGAGTTCGCTTCGGGTGACGGGACCGGGACCGAACTCTTCGGCTATGTACAGGGACAGTGGAAGTCATCATTCGACTGGATTGTGGAGCTCGGGGCCCGTGTGGATCGATGGGGACCATCCGCCGGAGAAGCGGTTTGGGTCGTCTCTCCCCGGGTGTCGGTCAAACGGTTCCTCGCCGCAACCCGGTGGGCCCTGAAGGGATCGGCTGGTCGGTACACTCAGTACCTTCATTCCCTTCGGGACGAGGAGCTTCCCCTGGGGTTGGACGTCTGGATCCTGGCGGGGGAGCAGGCCCCCCATGTGATGTCGGACCAGCTCCAACTCGGCTTCGAAGGGTACCCTCGGGAGGGGTGGTTCTTCTCGGCCGAGGGCTATTACCGGGCCTTCGACGGGGTCGTCACCACGAACCTGGCCGACAACCCCAACCTGGATGCGGATGACTACCTTGAAGGGGCGGGAAGTTCCTATGGGGCCGATCTCCTGCTCCGCCGTACCCGTGCCGCCACTACCGGGTGGTTGACCGTTTCCTTCCTGAGGGCGTCTCGGAGCTTTCCGGACTTCCTCTCCGGCCTCGATCCGGCGCCGGAAATCACCTACCCCCCCGTCTTCGACCGCAGGGTGGACGTCGATCTGGTCCTTCAGCGGCAGTTGGGGCGGGGCCTGGAAGCCGGGCTCCGCTGGAATTTCGGAACCGGGCTCCCCTTTACGCAGCCGCTAGGGACCTACCGATACTTTTCACCCAGGCTCATCCCCGGTTCGGGCCTGGACTGGGAGGTGGATCCAAACGGGGATGGGGAGGGTGGGGACGAGCTATATGGGGTGGTCCTCAGCGATCGGAATGCTTCCCGGTATCCCGCGAGACACCGTCTGGATGTGAGCCTTCGTTGGAATCTGGAGCGAAGCTGGGGACGGATGACGCCCTACATCAGCGTCCTGAACGTCTACAACCGAAAAAACGTCCTCTTCTATTTCTACGAATACCAGAGGGATCCACCGGTCCGTACCGGGATCTCGATGTTTCCCTTTTTGCCCACGCTCGGGCTGGAAGTGTCGTTCTGATGTGGGACATCCCTCGAAGGTTACCTGGTGGGCGTCTGTGCCTTCTCGGGATTGCCGCGGGGCTTTCGGGCTGCGAGTTAAATGAGGTGACGCTCGCTCAACCTGAAGACATCCCGGTGGTGGAGGCCTACATCATGGTCGGTGACGGGCAGGATCAGGTAACCGCCTTCCTTCACTGGACGCTGGGTACGAGGCCGGCTCGGGACCTCCTGGATCTGGGTGTGGTTCTGATCAGGGAAGACGGGGTGGAGGTTCCGCTCTTTCCCGAGGAACTCTCGGCGTGCCTCCGCTCGGGTCTGGAGACGGAGGTGGAGGGGGTCTGCTATACCATGGGTTCCGATGCCGAGGGGTTCTTCGCGCCGGGAACCCGGGTGGAACTCGAGATCCTCCTCGATGAGGGCCGGTTTCTCCGAGGCGGCACGGCGATACCCGACGACATACAATTCATCGCACCGGCGGTCAGGAAACAATGTGCCCTTGCTCCAGGGGTACAGCTTGAATTCATGTGGAACCGATCTCCGGGGGTCTGGGCCTATTCGGCCGAGACCGAGATCAAAGAGCTGCGAAGCGCCCTCGCCGCCGAGGGAATCGTGGTCGAAACCGACTCGGTTGCCCTGCTTGGGCTGGCCGTGTCGGACTCGGATACCACCATCGTCTTTCCGGGGGAGTTCGGGGTGTTCGATCGCTTCGACCTGGAGCAGGAGGTCGCTGTGGCGCTCCAGGGCGGACTCCCGAGGGGGGCCGTAGCCGATGTCGTCATCGCGGCGCTGGATCAGAACTATGTGAACTGGGTGCGAGGAGGGAATTTCAATCCCTCCGGGCCCGTTCGGGTTTCCTCCCTTCGAGGTCCTGGAGTCGGGGTGTTGGGCTCGGTGGTCCGACGCAGGATCGTGGTCAGGGGCGGCGACCCGAACTATAACCCGGGGGCACTCCTTCCCGACTGTTTCCTGAAGCCGGGGCCCTGACCGGGGGTCCGGCCGAGAATCCCCGCCGCGGATCGCTGCCGAGGAACCCTACCGAGATACTCTGCCGAGAGGCCCTGCCGAGAATCGCTGACGGGGAGGTAGCCTTTGCCGAGGTCCCCTCCTACTTTCCGGCCATGAGCGTACGAGCGGCAGTCATGGTAGCTCCCCACGCACCGGTGGAAATGTGGGAGCTGGACGACCCGGTTCTGGAGCCGGGAAGCGTCCTTCTCGAGACCGTAGCCAGTGAAGTCTGCGGCACGGATGTTCATCTCCATCACGGACAGCTCTCCGGCGTCCCTTACCCCATCATCCCCGGCCATGTGAGCGTTGGCCGGGTGTTGGAGGCCCCGGGGGTGGACTCCGATGCGCTCGGAAACCCGCTGGGTCCGGGGGACGTGGTCACCTTCTATGACGTGCATGAGACCTGCTGGTCCTGTTACCACTGTCTCGTGGCCCGGCAACCGAACCGTTGTTCGAGTCGGAAGGTCTACGGCATCACCTATTCGGCCCGGGAAGGCCTCCTGGGTGGATGGGCCGAGAAGATCTACCTGAAGCCCGGCGTGAAGGTCTTTCGCATTCCGGACGGGGTGACGGCGGATCAGGTCATTGGTGGGGGGTGTGGTCTCTTCACGGGCTTCGCCGCCATGGACCGGAGCCAGATGCAGCTGGGCGATTCGGTCCTGGTCCAAGGAGCTGGCCCTGTCGGTCTCTCGGCGGCGGCCTTCGCAGGGATCGGAGGGGCTTCCGCCATATTAATGATTGGCGCCCCCGAGAGCCGGCTGGCGCTGGGCCGGAGTTTCGGCGTGGACGAGACCTTCGAACTGAACGGGACCACCAGGGAAGAGCGTAAGGAAAGAATCCTTTCTCTCACCGGGGGACGGGGAGTGGATGTGGTGATCGAGGCGGCGGGTCACCCCAGCGCGGTCCCGGAGGGGCTCGATCTCATGCGAGACGGTGGAAAATACGTCATCGTCGGGCACTACTCCGATGTGGGGTCGGTTCCGGTGAATCCCCACCTGGACATCAACCGGAAGCACGCGGAAATCCTGGGGCAATGGGGAACGGGTTTCCATCACCTCACCAGGGCTCTGACCCTCTTGGCAAGGCATTCCAAGGCTCTCCCTCTCCAGAACATCGTCGGGAAGAAGTATTCCCTGGAGCAGGCGAACGACGCTTTGGCGGATGTGGAAGCGTTGAGGGTGACGAAGGCGTTGATCACGCCGTAGGTCTAACCCCCACCAACCTCAACCGGGAAACTAGGAGGTCGATGGCCACCTGGTTCCGGCCTCCTTCTGGAATGATGATGTCGGCAAAGACCCGGCTGCCTTCCACGAAGGCAAGATGCATGGGCCGAACGGTTCTCAGATACTGGTCCACCACCGACTCCAGGGACCGGCCCCGGTCCCGGATATCCCTCCTGAGCCGCCGTATGAAACGGATATCCGGATCCGTGGCTACGAAGACCTTGATGTCCATCAAGGCCCGCAGCCGGGGGTCAGCCAGGACCAGGATTCCGTCCACGATGATCACCCCCGTAGCCTCCACCCGGCGAACTTGCTTCGTTCGGGTGTGAGTCGAGAAGTCGTAGACCGGCACATCGACTCCCTCCCCTGCCCGCAACCTGGTAAGGTGCTCCACAAGAAGGCTTGTTTCAAGCGCATCCGGGTGATCGAAATTCGTTTCAGCCCGATCCTCCAAAGGGAGGTACACGAGGTCCCTGTAGTAGGAGTCGTGGTGGATGACGGAGACGGGCGCTGGATGAAGGCTGCGTAGAATCTCCTCCACAACGGTGGTCTTTCCGGAGCCGCTCCCGCCGGCGAAGCCCAGGATGATCCGGTCGTTCATTTCACCTCCTACCGGTCTCTTCCGGGGCTGGCGGGGATGACGTAGACCCGACGAGCAACCGTCAGGGCAACCTCCAGGACTGAAGGGGGAGCGCCCTCGACCTCGACTTTGAGGATCGGAGGAGTCCTCGTCCGATCCAGGACCCGAACCCGGGTGCCGGGGAGGAGCCCTGCGGCTTCCACGGCCAGGAGGCCGGCGCTGTCGTCATCCCTGACTGCCCGGACCTGGGCCTCCTCTCCCGGACCGAGATCGGCCAGCGTGTAGGAGTCGGTGGCCTCGATCTCACCGGATGAGGTAGGGATGGGTGCTCCGTGAGGATCGTAGCGGGGGTTCTCC
>JBDRDQ010000584.1:0-2451 GCA_043820695.1 Gemmatimonadota bacterium
AGAGATTGAGGCTGAATCCCCGGAAAAGGCGGAGATTCAGACTGCCGCCCGCCGAGAGGTTGTGCAGGTCCAGGTCATGGAGGTAATGGGACCCCGAAAGACTCGTGTTTACCGACCCCCACGGTTGGCGTAGGCTCAAAGACACATCAAGCGATTCATCAAACCGGGTCTCTTTGGTCCGATCGAAGATCGTCTCTTCCTCGTAATCGTAGAACACCGCTCCCAGAGCGTATTGAAAGGTTCCCCTGGCGGGGGCAGCTTCATTTCCCGCCCATTCAGACCGTGCCCAACACCCGGTTCACCGCAAGGGAGAAGGCCTCCCAATGGGACTCTTCCTGGGCCAGCTGTTTCCTGCCACTGCGAGTCAGCGTGTAGACTTTAGCCCGGCGGCCGGTTGACGTCACCTCCCAACCCGCAGATATCCAACCCCTCCCCTCCAGGCGGTAAAGGCCGGGGTAGAGGGAGCCCTGGTTCACCTCCAGGATATCTTCCGAGATGGCCTGGAGGTGCTTCGAGATCGCCCAGCCATGCATCGGCTTCGTGTCCAACGACCGGAGGATCAGAAGATCCAAGGTTCCGTGAAGGAGGTCGGGTTTTCCTTTTCTCATGGGTTCGGCCCTTCGGAGGAGGTCCATGCCTAGATAATCGACAATCAGAAACACTAACCCCCTCTCTTCCCATCGGTCAATCCATGGGCCCGGTCCTCCCGTTCACCGCATTCGCCGACTCTTTCCGGTCCTTCCGCTCACCGCATTCACCGACCCCTTTCGGTCCCCCCGCTCACCGCATTCGCCGACCCCTGCCGGTCCCTCTCCCCTCCTACCTGTCGGCCGGGAGTGCAGGTGGGAGCTGGCGCCGGACCGCCGTTGGAATTAGACCTTGGGTTCCCCACGAGATGGAGACGTCGAAGCATGATTACCTGCGAAGTGTGCGTGGAGGGGATTCACGGGGCCCTGGCTGCCGAGGCGGGTGGAGCCGGCCGAATCGAGCTCTGTGCAGGGCTGGTAGAGGGGGGAACCACCCCCAGCATCGGGATCATCCGACAGGTCCTCGAGTCCGTCGGCATCCCGGTGGTGGTGCTGGTCCGACCAAGGGGAGGTGACTTTCTTTTCTCCGATCATGAGATCGACACCATGCTCCGGGACATCGAGGCGGTTCGGGACGCCGGAGCCTTTGGGATCGCCATCGGGACTCTTACCGACCAGGGGGACGTGGACCTTCAGGCCATGGGGGAGATCATCGACGCGGCCGGCGGACTATCGGTCACCTTCCACAGGGCTTTTGACATGGCAAGGGACCCATTGGAGTCCCTTGAAACACTCATCCGGCTGGGAGTGGACCGAATTCTCACCTCAGGTCAGGAGCGGTCCGTCTCGGAGGGCTTGGCCCTGATCCGGGAGCTGGTGCGAGTTTCCGAAAACCGGATCTCCATCATGCCGGGAGGCGGCGTCCGGGAAACCAATATCCGTGACATCGTTCTGGAGAGCGGGGTCAGGGAAATCCATTTCACGGCTTTCTCAACCTCCCCCAGCGCCATGATCCACCGAAACCACCGTCCTCGCATGGGCGCGGAGGCGGTGGCGGGCGAGTATGAGAGAGAGAGCACCGATCCGGAACGAGTCCGACGGTTTCTGAGAGCCCTTCACAACTCGGACTGAATCGGCACAAACGGAACTAAACCAGCACAAACTGGACTGAACCGACTTTTGCGAATTACGCCTTTTTCTGGGCTTTTATGACCTCGGCGGTCAATTGGCTGCCCTCCGGAGTCCGGGTCTTCCTGGAGAGACCCCTCGCCGTTCTCCATCCACCAAACCCCAAAAGAAGCAGAGTGACAAAAGCCGTGAGGTGTTTGAGCTCTGCCAGTAGGGCGCCGGCCTGGAAGGAGGAGAGGCGTTCCTGGGCGATCTGGCTCCGGAGTTGAATCACGTCCAGTGGGAAGAGCACCAACACGATGAAGAGGACCAGAGCCCCCAGGAAACCAAGAAGGGAGAGAAGACGGAGAGTCAGGGTGTGCTGAAGTATGTAGGCGAGCCCCATGGCCAGAACGACGGCAAGAATCGGGGTATGAAGGTAGGCCGCCATCAGCCCCATGAAGCCGTACCGCCACTGGAGATTCCCCATCTGAAGGGGCCAGATTGAGGACGCCAAGTCCACCATTGGCCAGAAGACCAGGACGAACATGAAGAAGTAGGCCCCTGCAACGCTCAGAGCGGACGGTCGAATCGTTCCCTGGCTCATGCCATGATCCTCTGCTGGATAGGGGTGGGAGGCTCAGTCCCGAATGGCACCGCACCTCCTGTCCCCGAAAGACGCTTTATACAATGCTGAATATAAGAAGCCGAGCCCCCGAAAGGAGGCTCGGCTTCAAAAGGTAGCTCGCAGGCGGGTTCGGATCCTTATGCGTAGCCGATTTCCTTTAGGCGCCGACGACCGATCAAGACCAGGAAG
>JBDRDQ010000585.1:0-5813 GCA_043820695.1 Gemmatimonadota bacterium
ATCCCCCGGACCTCACTGATCAGGAGAGCCTCCCTGCCCCCCAACCCCCCCCTCTCGGCACCCGCAGCGGACACCAAAACGCAACCGAACAGGGCGAAAGTGATGCCGATGGTCAGAAGCATGAGGTACTTGTAGCCCGCCTCCAGAGCCCGCCGGTCCCAGAAGAAGGCCACCAGGAGGCCCGATGTGAGGGTGGTGGCCTCCACCGCCACGTAGAGCATGATGATGTTGTTGGTGACGGCGGCCCAGGCCATGGTCCCCAGGAACCAGAGGAGGAGGAAGTAGAAGAGGGAGAATCGCCTCTCGGCTTTCACCACCCCCACGCGTTGGAGAAGCTCTCCCTTGTCCAGGTACCGGAAGGAGTAGAGAGTGGTGAGGAAGCCGATTCCCCCGATGAGCAGGACCATGAGGGCCGAGAGCCCGTCCACCCGGAGCTCGTTCCCCCACCCCACCAGGATCTCCCCCTGGATGGTTAGTCCCGCCATGAGAATCCCCCCCCTGGCCAGGAAGGCCGCGGCCAGGAGGGCGACCCCCATGCAGAAGCGATGCCCCAGCCGCCCCAGCGCCAGGACCAGGATCCCGGCCAGGACCGGGAGGAGGAAGACCGCAGCCGGCAGGAGGGACGGAGTGAGGGTCGGGGTCTCGATCATGGCTCAGTTCCTCACCACTGAAGCTCCCGCAGGCGGAAGGTGTCGGTGGTTCCGAACACCTGGTACACCCCCTCGATGACGTAGAGGAGGAGGAACACCGTCACCACCACTTCGGAGGCGATGCCGAAGAGGGCCGTCTCCGAGAGCTCGGGGGCCAGGCTCACCAGGCTCAGGTGCACCCCGTTTTCCAGCAGGCAGAGACCGATGACGGTCTTCACGGCGTCCCGCCTGGAGAGGACGCAATAAATCCCCAGAAGAAACACTGTGGCAGCCACCGCCAGGTTCGTCCTGAACACCTCCTCCTGTGCCATGGCGGACGGAGCAAACAACTCAACCTGCCCATGGGTCAGCCGGAAGAAGAGGATCATGAGCACCGCGGCCACAACCACCGACGGCACGAACCCGATGAGGGGCTTCACCTCCATTTCCTGAGTCTTCCCGATGTACCGGAAAAGGAACCACGGTGTCAGGATGGCTTTGGTGACGAAGGCCGTTGCAGCCCACCAATACAGGGCAGGGTTCACCTGGGCGTAGCTCAGGAGGAGGCCCACCAGGAGAAGAGCCTGGACCGCATAGGCGGTGGCGGAAACCCTAAGGCGCCGGACCTCCACAGCCACCACCGAGGTGATGACCATTGTCATGCTCAGGGTCCGGATCAGCTCCACGGGTAGGCCGAGGTCGTTCATGGGATGTCTCCCTTCATGGCGACGTGTCCCCGGGTCCCCGTGGGCGGATTGAGGGGCCCGGAACTCCAGGCTTCCGGACGGCCGTTCGGGCCGTCGCTCCGGAAACCCGTCACCATCATGCGATCCATGGGCCCCGGCGGCGGGAAGCACCTCCCGCACCTCCCGCACCTCCCGCAGGGTCCCATGAACACTTCCAGGCGCAGCACCATGTCCTCAGCCCGGTCCGTCGAGGTCTCGTAGAGGGGGCTCATGGTGATGGCCCTTTCGGGGCAAACCTCCTCACACCGTCCGCAGTAGGTGCAGCGTTTCCAGAAGAAGGTGAGGGCCCTGGTGTCCTGGCCCAGGTCCTGGATCTCGATGACGCCCGCGGGGCACACGTTGGCGCACCCTCCACAGCCGAAGCAGAGGTCCGGGTCCAACTCGAGCTTCCCCCGGAACCCCGGAGCCGGGTCGTGGGGCTCGAAGGGATAAGGAAGGGTCACCCGCCCCGCCTTCAGGCAGATCCAGGCTTCACGGAGCTTGCTCAGCAGCATGGTGGGCCTCCTACATCCCGATGACGGCGAAGGCCAGGGCGGCCAGGGAGGAAAAGGCCACCCGGAGATAGTACCCCATGGCCTGCTCCACCTTGAGCCGGGGGTTCACCACGTCCACCAGCGCCACCACCGTCAGGACCATCATGACCTTTACCAGGGCTAGGATGAGGTCGGCCCCCAGCCACCCGGTCCGGGGCCAGGGGATGAAGAGCTCCACCAGGAGGAAGGCGAAGACCAGCTGCTTCGCCCACAGGGTCCAGCGGAGGAGGGCCAGGCGGGGGCCGCTCTGCTCCACCAGGGGGCCTCCCATGATCTCCTGATCCGCTTCGGCAATGTCGAAGGGGAGCTTTCCGGCCTGGGCTTGGAGGGCCAGGAGAAGGGCGACCCCGGCCAGGATCATGCTGAGGGTGGGACCGTTTTCGGCGTTCCAGGCCAGGATCTCCCCCGTGGCCAGGGAGCCCGACTTCAGCGCCCCCACAACCAGGGTCACGGCCACCACCGGCTCCACGGCCAGGAGGATCATCATCTCCCTGGAGCCTCCCACGAAGGCGTAGGGGCTTCCGCTCCCGTACGCCACCAGGATCATGAAGACGGCGCTCATGGCTGCTACGTAGATCAGCACCACGATGTCCCCGGCGAACCCGAGGGGAGGGGAGGCGCCCATGGGGACCAGGGTGGCCAAAAGGAGGACCGAGGCCAGGGAGAGGGCCGGGGCCGCCCGGTAGAAGAGGTCGTCGGAGGTTCGAAGGTCCTCCTTCCCCAGAAGCTTCAGGAGGTCCAGGTAGGGCTGGGTCAGGGGCGGCCCCTGCCGGGAGTGGACGAAGGCCTTCATCTTCCTCAGGATCCCTTCGACCAGGGGGGAGAGGAGGAGGGCCAGGGCCACGTTCAGGGCCGCCAGGGCCAGGGTGCCAAGGGATGCGCTCATGGTCGGTGCCTCCGGGCCATGGCCTCCAGCTCCGCCTTCCGGTACACGGTCCTCTTCCCGGTTCGGACGTCTACGGCCTCCACGCGCTCGGTGCAGGAGAAGCAGGGGTCCAGGCTCCCTAGGGTGATGGGCACGTCGGCCAGGGTCTGCCCCCGGATCATGGCGGGCATGGCCTGGAGGTTCGGGAAGGTGGGGGCGCGAACCCGCCACCGGTACGGCCGGTTCACCCCTCCGGTCATGACGAAGTGGACGGCCTCTCCCCGGGGGGCCTCTACCACGGAGATACCCACACGGCCGTCGGGGAAATCCCCCGTCATCTCCGTCAGAACGGGGCCTTCGGGCATGCGGTCCAAGCACTCCCGGACGATCCTCACCGAGTCCACCAGCTCGTCCATCCGGACCAGGACCCGGGCCCATGTGTCCCCGGCCTCCTGGGTGCAGAGGGTGGGGGGCACCTCGTCGTAAGCGGCATAGGGGTGGTCCAGACGGCTATCGATGGGGACGCCGGAAGCCCGGGCCAGAGGCCCCACCACGCAGACCTCCTGCGCCCATTTCTTCGAGAGGGGCCCCACCTTCTGGGTCCGGGCATGGAGGGTCGTGTCCCCCGCCACCGCCTTCTTCAGGGCCAGAGCTTCCTCCTCCACCTTCGCCACCGCGTCCCGAATCTTCGGCGCCTGCTCCGGGGTGATGTCCCGGCGGACCCCGCCCACGGCGTTCATCCCGTAGGTCTTCCGGTTCCCGCTGATCTCTTCCATGAGCCACATGATGGGCTCCCGGATCCTCCAGCTCTGCATGAGGATCGTATCGAACCCGATGATGTGGCCGGCGATACCCAGCCAGAGGAGGTGGGAGTGGATCCGCTCCAACTCCAGCAGGAGGGTCCGGATGAACTCGGCCCTCCGGGGGGCGCGGATGCCGGCGGCCTTCTCCGCCGCCTGGCAGTAGCAGGTGGAGTGGATGAACCCGCAGATCCCACAGATTCGTTCCGCCAGGTAGGGAATCCGGTCCCAGGTCAGCACGCTGTCGCCCAGCTTCTCGATCCCCCGGTGGTTGTAGAAGCCCCGGTAGTCGCAGTCCACTACCGTCTCCCCTTCAACGAAGATCCTCCAGTAGGAGGGTTCTTCCAGGACGGGGAAGAAGGGACCCATGGGGATCACCGTGGTTCCTGCCGGATGCTCCTTGAGAGGGGGCCGGCTCCCTTCGACCGCAGGGGGGCGTTCGTTGTAGTCGAAGTCTCGGCGCAGGGGGAAGACTCCCTCGGGCCAATCGTCGGGAAGGAGAAGGCGACGGGGGTCGGGGTGCCCTTGGGGCTCCACTCCGATAACGTCCCGGCACTCCCGCTCGGACCAATCGGCGCCGGGAACGATGGACGTGATGGAGTCCACTTTCTCTTCCCACTCCGGCACGAAGCACTCCAGGGCCAGAAAGAGGCCTTCCCGGTCCAGGGAGAAAAGGTGGACGATGCCGTACCCATCCCCTCCGGGGCGCTGATCGGTCCCCACCGAGATCAGGAAACGGGCTCCCATCTCCCCGACCGCCGTCTCGACGGCGGGCCGAAGCTGCTTGCGGGAGATCCGGACCCAGAGGGTATCAGGTTCCAGCAGACGGGTCTCCAGGAGCCCGGCTCCCAGGCGCTTCTCCAGGAGGCGGGGGCCTCGGAAGGCCCAGGGAGAGTGGATCCCCTTGATGTTTGTCGCCGTCATCGTCGTCTTCTTCTCATCCCATGGCCAGAAGGATCACCGTTACCACCGCAACCGCGCCCAGGACGATCCAGAGGAGGTAGACCTGGGGGACCCCTACGTGGCTACGGGCCACAGTCCGGCTGGAGCGCTCCACCCACCGGGCGACGGGTAGGAAAAGCCACCGGTCGGGGTTCAGGGCCCGGCGAAGGCTGGCGGGGAAGGCCGGCGCCGGCACCTTGAAGGCCGGATAGATGCCCCGGAAGGCGTGCTTGAAGGGGAGGTAGAAGCTCCCGGCTGGGTACCGCAGGGCGCCGGGCTTCTCCTCCTCTCCGCAGGTCCAAATGGGGACCTTTCGGGTCTTGGCTCCTCCGGCCCGCTGGAGCCCCGCGCCGACAAGACTCGCCAGCACAATGAGCAGGACAGCCACCGGCAGGGGCGCCCACAGAGCAGATGCGGTCCCTGTCGCGCCCAAGGCCAGGCCGGGCCCCGGTCCCATGAGCTCAAGGAACGGGGGGAGGCCTTGGGCACTGGGTAGGCCCGCCACGGCTTGGTGGACGTACCCGAGGGGCGCCAGGGGGAAGAGGCCGAAGAAGACGCACATGCCCGCGAGGAAGAGTTGCGGAGCCAGCATCGTCCCTGGCGCCTCCCGAATGTCGGCTGCATCGATCCGTGGCCCCATGAAGGCGCTCCCGAGGTACTTCAGAAACGAGGCCAGGGTCACGAGGGAGATGAACATGGCCACCACGGCCGCCAGGGCGAAGAGCGGTTGACTCGGACCTCCCAGGATTGCCGCCGCGTACATCATCCATTTGCTGGCGAACCCGTTGAGCGGGGGGACCCCCGCGATGGCCAGGGAGGCGATCAGAGCCGATCCCGCCGTCAGCGCCATGACCCGCCCCAAGCCCCCTAGCTCCTGCAGGCTTCGGGTTCCGGTGCTGTACTCCACGGCTCCCGCTCCCAGAAAGAGGCAGGGCTTGTAGAGGGAACCGTTGAGCATGTGGAACAGCCCGGCCAGAAGGCCCACGGCGCCCAACAGTGGATTCGTCCCAAGGAGTGCCAGGCCGATCCCGATCCCGAGGAACGCATACCCCGCCTGACCGATGACGTGGAATGACACCAGTCGCTTGGCGTCGTCCTGCCTGAGGGCCGTGAGCGTGCCGACGAAGAGGCTGCCCAGCCCTGCCAGGGCAATGAGAAACCCCCACGTCGTCGTAGCGGGTGAAGAGGGCAATAGATGGAGGAAGACCCGGAGGATCCCGTAGACTCCGAGATTGGTCATGGTCCCGCTGAAGGCCGCCGTCGCTCCGCTGGGGGCGGCCGGATAGGCGTCGGGGAGC
>JBDRDQ010000586.1:0-4360 GCA_043820695.1 Gemmatimonadota bacterium
TCCTCTCCGGGCGAGTATCGTCCTACGAAGCTCTCGTTCACCAGGGCTACAGGAAGGCCCTCCCGGTCGTCACCCCGGTCGAACGTCCGTCCCTGCAGGGGCTGAACCCCGAAGGTCTCGAAGTATCCCGGCGAGACCAGACTTCTACGGGCCCTGGGATAGTCCCTTTCCGTGGGGTAGCCATCACCTTCCATGGCAAAGGGGCCGACGCCCGAACCGAGGCCCGGAAGCACATCGCTCAGGCTGGCTTGAGTCACTTCGGGCCGGGCCTCCAACCCATCCAGCAGGTCCCGGAAGAAGATTGATTTGCTCTCGGCATCCGGGAAGTCGTTGGGGAAGAGACCGATGCGTGCGGTGAAGACCTCCGCTCTGTCGAATCCGTACTCCATGGTTCGGAGCTTGATCATCCCCTTCACCATGAGCCCCGCCGTCACCAGGAGTCCCACCGACATGGCCACCTCGCTCATGACCAGGAGGCGGCTCAATTTTCCGATGCGCATGGAGGAGGAGCCCCGGGACTCGTCCTTCAAGAGATCGTTGAGGCGTCCCCCCGACGAGACCTTCAGCCCCGGAATCAGGCCGGCCACCAGCGCAGCCACCACCGTGGAGGCCACGATGAAGAGGAGGATGGGACCGTCCAGGGCGAACACGAACCAGAAGGGGGGTTCGGTATCGACGGCCAATCGGGCAAACACATCGATCCCCACCTTCGCGATTGCGATGCCCACGATGGCGCCTCCCAGGGACAAAACAGCCGCCTCGGACAAGAGGAGGGCCAGCACCCGGGAGCGTCCTGCACCCATGGCCGATCGAATGGCCAATTCCTTCGTTCGCCCTGCGGCTCGGGCCAGGAGGAGGTTCGCCACATTCACGCAAGCCAGGATCAGAACCAGGAAGACGGTAGCCAGCATGGAAAGCATGATGGCTTCGCCCTCACCCCCCATGGCTGTATCGGTATACAGCATCACCTTGGCGTCCAGTCCCTCATTGGTTTCCGGGAACTGTTCGGCGATTCGGCCGGCGATGCCGGAAAACTCGACCTGCGCCTGTTCCGGGCTGATCCCGTCCGGGAGTTTTCCGAAGGGGGTGACGCTATGCCCCTCTCCCCGCGGCGAGGCCAGGGGATCGGCCCGGAGTGGCACCCATACCTGCCCAACGTTGGGGAAGAGAAATCCCTCGGGCATCACGCCGATGACGGTGGCCATTTCTCCGTTCACCTTCACCGATCGACCGAGCACGCCGGGGTCATTCCCGTAGTCGTCCGTCCAAACCTGATGCCCCAAGAGCAGAACCAGGGACGCCCCAGGCTGATCCTCATCGTCTCTGAAGGAACGGCCTAGCGCAGGTTGAACTCCCAAAACATTGAAGCTGCTTGCCGTCATGAAAGCGCCGTTGTAACGCCTGGGCCCCTCCCCGGCCGTGACGTTGATGGTGCCGTTGTAGTACGCAGCCAGCTCCTCCATGGAGGTCTGCTGGTCTCGCCAGTCCACGTAGTCGTGGATGGAAATGCTCGTCTGATCGATTCCCTCGGAAGGGTTGGTGGCCGGGACCGCGTAGATGCGATCCCCGTCCGGAAAGGGTAAACCCCGGTAAAGGGCGCCATGCACGATGGAGTACATGATCGCCGTGAACCCGATCCCCATCCCCAGGGCCAGCACAGCCAAAACGGCAAGGCCGGGTTGCTTGGCCAGGCTTCGAAAGGCGACCCGAACCTCTGACACGATCTCTCTCATGGCATCCCATCCCGAATAGGAAAGCGAAAGCTCTCCACCCTACGGGGGGATGCGCCGGGTAGTTTCCCCGCCGCGAGGCGGAGCGGGACATCCGCCCCACCCGGTTCGGGGATGGGAGGGGGTCGGCCCTAGTCGGCCGGCATCTGCTTGATGTAGAGATCCCGTTGGGGGAAGGGGATGCTGATCCCTGTGGCGGCGAAGGCCCGGTACACGTTACAGTTGAGTTCGTGTATCACCCGGCCCCGGTCGGCCGGTCGCTCGATCCAACACAGAAGTTCGAAATCCAGGCTCGATTCCCCGAACCTTCTGAAACGGACCCGCGGTTCCGGAGTGGCCCTTACCTCCGGTTGCCCGGTACCGACCTTCATGAGAACGCTCATGACGTGGTCGATATCGGACCCATAGGCGACGCCCACGGCAACCCGGATTCGGTAGCTGTCAGGGACCCCCGAAGCCTCATTGACGATCTTGGCCCCGCCCATGACGCTGTTCGGGATCGAAACTTCCACGTCGTCCCTGGTGAGGAGTCGGGTGCTGCGGAGACCGATATGGGTGACCTCACCCCTCTCGCCGCTATCCAGGATGATGTACTCGCCGAGCTTGTACGGCTGGTCCGCGAGGATAGCCACACCCGCAAAGAGGTTGGCCAGGGTATCCTTGGCTGCGAAGCTCAGGGCCAGACCCACGATCCCGGCTGACGCCACCAAACCGGTCACCTCGATGTCCCATGCCAGCAGGATCGCATAGGCGGCGGAAAGGAAAAGGACCACCGCGAGGGCACTCCGCAGGAGCGGTTCGGTGGTGGGCTGGATGAACTCGAAGCGTTCCGCCTGGTTCTTCAATGCCCCCAGGAGGAGGCTGGAAAATCGGAGCCCGAACACCATCCAAATCACGATCAGGATGGTTTTCACCGCCGCAGTGGTGGCGAGCATGAGCCCGGAGCTGACCTCGAAGCGGCCGACGGCCAGGATCAGCCCCAGAAGAGCCACGGATGTGAAGATGGGCCGGTGAAGAATCGCCAGAAGCCGATCGTCCAGATCCGTCTGTGTCTGAGCCACAAGCCGGGAGACGATTCCGGTGATGATCCGGTCTGAGACGGCGGCGAGAAACAGGAACCCCACAATGATCCCCAACGCCTGCAATGCCGGGTAGGGTTCCAGAACGGCGTTCCAGCCTCGGAGGAACTCGGAGATGGTTTCCATGGAAGTACGTTAAACCTCCCGCACCACCTCGGCCACCGCCTTCCCCAACTCCTTCGTGGTCGCATTCCCTCCCATGTCCCGAGTTCGGAGCTTCGGCTCGACCAATACCTTCTCGATAGCCCGTTCCAGCGTCCAGGCCGCAGACTCTTCCCCCAAATGCTTCAGCATCATGGCCCCCGACCAGATCTGCCCGATGGGGTTGGCGATTCCTTTTCCCATGATGTCGGGTGCCGAGCCATGGACGGGCTCGAACATGGAGGGGTAGTCACCCTCCGGATTGATGTTCGCGGAGGGGGCGATCCCTATGGTCCCGGCCACGGCCGGCCCCAGGTCGGAGAGGATGTCGCCGAAGAGGTTGCTCCCTACCACCACATCGAACCAGTCGGGGTGGAGGACGAAGTTCGCCGCCAGGATGTCCACGTGGTATTGGTCGGCACGAACGTCGGGATACTCTTCTCCAATCGCCCGGAAACGCTCGTCCCAGAAGGGCATGGTGTGCATGATGCCGTTGGACTTCGTGGCCGAGGTGAGGTGCTTCTTGGGCCGGCTCCTCGCCATTTCGAAAGCGTACCGGATGATCCGGTCCACGCCGGTCCGGGTGAAAACGCTCAGCTGTTCCGCTCTTTCGGCCCTCCCCCCGACATCGAGCCGCCCCCCGATCTCGGAGTATTCTCCCTCGCTGTTCTCCCGGATCACCACGAAATCGATGTCTTGTGGACCGCGATCTCTCAGGGGAGTGGGGACGCCGGGCATGAGACGCACCGGGCGGAGGTTCACCCACTGGCGCATCAGCCGGCGGATGGGAATGAGGAGGCCCCAGAGGGAGATGTGATCCGGAACCCGGGGATCCCCCACCGCACCCAGGAAAATGGCATCATGCCCCTGGATCTGCTCGAGGCCGTCATAGGGCATGAACCGGCCCGACTGCAGGTAACGCTCACAGCTCCAGTCCAACTCGTCCCAACGAAGGGAAAAACCGAAGCGCGAGGCGGCTGCCTCCAGCGCCCGGATCCCCTCGGGAACCACCTCTGTGCCGATTCCATCTCCTGGAATCACGGCGATCTTGTATTCGGCCATGCGGTCTGCGCGAGCCCCCGGGGTTCTCGGGTTGAACGATTCATTCGGGGGTTCCGGTGGGACACCCCCATCTAAATACTCCTACATTCTCTAAATCTCCCCCTGCCGGAGCGAAAAGGCCACTGTGGAGAACCTCCCTGCCATTCCTATGGACCGCGAGGCCACCGACCAGACCCCCATGGAGGTGAGTTCAGGCCCTCATGAGGCCGGTTTCTACCGAGCAACGGAATTCTCCTGAACGTCTTCCAACGGTGGAGCGGACTCTGAAAAGGGCGGCTAGAAACCTAAATTTTTTGGGGAAATTGATGAAAAATGCATATACTAAGGTATCGGCTTTTGGCCCCCCCC
>JBDRDQ010000587.1:0-3473 GCA_043820695.1 Gemmatimonadota bacterium
TCTTTCTAAAAACCCAGGGCCCACTTCAGGAAAGCCCAGGCGTCCGCAGCTTCCTCGATGCGCATCCAGGTGGGTTTCCCGGCCCCATGTCCAGCCCGAGTCTCCACCCGTATCAGGATCGGGTTTTCGCATGCCTGGGCGTGTTGGAGTGCCGCCCCGAACTTGAAGCTGTTCCAGGGAACCACCCGGTCGTCCCGATCGGCCGTGGTCACAAGGGTGGGAGGATAACAGCTCCCTTCTCGGACGTTGTGGTAGGGAGAGTAGGCGTAGAGAGCCCCGAACTCGACCTCGTTTTCACTGAGGCCGTAGTCGCTGGACCACTGACGGGCGTTGAGGCTGGCCGTGTGATACCGGAGCATGTCCAGCACGCCGACGGCGGGGAGGGCCGCTCCGAAGAGCTCCGGCCTTTGGGTCATGACCGCACCCACCAGGAGCCCGCCGTTGCTGCCACCCTGTATGGCCAGCCTGGGCGTGGACGTATAGCCCTCAGAGATCAGATACTCGGCTGCGGCGATGAAGTCGTCGAAGACGTTCTGCTTGTTGGTTTTTGTCCCGGCCTGGTGCCATTCCTCCCCGTATTCGCCCCCTCCCCTGAGGTTGGCGTGGGCAAAGACTCCCCCCATCTCCAGCCAAACCATACGGTCCACCCTGAAGGAGGGCGTCTCGGAGATATTGAAGCCGCCGTACCCGTAGAGGAGCGTCGGATTTTGGCCCGTCTTTTCCATCCCCGCCTTGTATGTAAGGAACATGGGAACCCGGGTGCCATCCGCGCTGGTGTAGAAGACTTGGACGGTCTCGTACTTCGACGGATCGACATCCACTCGGGTCTCCCGGTACACCGCCGTTTCCCCGGTGCCCACATCGTACCGGTAGAGGGTGGGGGGCACCGTGTAGCTCTGGAAGGCGAAGAAGGTCTCGGGATTGTCGGCGTGGCCGCCGAACCCCCCCACGGTGCCGATTCCGGGTAGCGGCACGTCCCGAATCACCTCACCGGAACGGCTGAAGAGGCGTACCAGGGAATTGGCGTCCCTGAGGTACTGGACCACGAACGCCCCACCCACGTACGACGCCGACTCCAGCGTCTCCCCGGCCTCGGGTATGACCTCCTCCCATTCGGTCGGATCGGGTCTTTGTATGTCGATGGCGACCACCCGGTTCCGGGGAGCGTCCTTATTCGTGTGGAAGAAGAACACCGGACCATCATTCCCGATGAACGTGTACAGAGCGTCCCAAGCGTCCAGAAGGCGCACAACCTGGCCGCTGGGGGCCCCAAGGTCACGGTAGTAAATGGCGTTTTCGTTGTATCCCTCGAAGAGGTTAAGAATCAGGTACCGGCCGTCCTCTGTCACGGTGCCGAAGGGGTTCCGGGTTTCTGAATCCTCCACCGCATAGACCAGCTCATCTTCCTCCTGGGCCGCCCCCACCGGATGGAAGTAGACCTTGACCTGAGCCTGCCCGTCCCCCACCCCGTCGGGGCCCACCGGATGCCGGGAGTAGAAGAAGCCCGACCCGTTGGGTAGCCAGGAGGCCCCGGTGAACTTCGTGAAGCCCACCTCATCGCCCAGATCCTCCCCCGTCGCCACCTCCCGGACATGCCAGGTATTCCAGTCCGTTCCACCGTCCGACGTGGAGTATGCGATGTATTGGCCGTCAGGACTCACGCTCCAGCCCGCCAGAGCGATGGTGGCGTCCTCACTGAAACCGTTGGGATCGATGAGGACTCGGGGTTCGGCTTCCAGCGCCTCCGCCACGAGAAGTACGTCTTGGTCCTGGAGGCCGTCATTCCGGGTGAAGAAGTAGAGCCCACCCTCCCTGAAGGGCACCCCGAAGCGCTCATAGTTCCAGAGCTCCGTGAGCCGGTTCTGGAGGTCTCCATGCCCGGCTAAGCTCTCCAGGAACCGCGCGGCGATCTCATTCTGGGCCTTCACCCACTCCTCAACCTCAGGGGCCGCCAGATCCTCCATCCATCGGTAAGGATCCGACACCGGCGTGCCGAAGTAGTCGTCGGTTTGGTCTCCCCTGGGGGCGTCCGGGTAGACTAGTGGGAGGTCCGGACCCGCGTTCTGGCATGCAGAGAAGGTGATGGACATGGCGAATAGGGCGGCAACCAGGCAGAGGCGAGAGGACACCATACGACCCTCCATTGGAGTTGTTGATCTGTGGGGGGAATAGTGGAGGAGGGTGGCCTCGGGTGCCAGGGGCCGGGGAGGAGGAAGCCCCTGGAGGTCTTCTTGCCCTCAGCCTTCGTTTTTGTCCGCTTCCTTGTCCGAGCCCGGGGGGAGGGCCGCCCTTTCCACCGACCCGGACACGGTGTCCATGAGGTGGGTAAGACGCTTCCGGAACCTGCTTGAGCCGGCCACCCAAAGGGTGCGGGCGGTAAGGAATCCCGCGCCGAGCGTCCCGGTGACGAGAGAGATGATTCCCGCCGCGGAGGTCGGCTCGAAAACCCCTCCCAACACTCCCACCAGGACCGCCGCAGCCGCCATGGAAAAGGTGAAGGTCACGGCCCCGGCGCCGCTTCGATCCCCTACGATCTGGATGGATGTACTGTCCCCCCGCGGGGAGATGTTCACATTGATGGCGCTCAGCTCCCCCACCGTCTTCCACTCCACCCCTCCCAGGACTTCCGAAGCCTCCCCCTGGTGCTCCGCCGCCCGGCGGATCTGCTCCAGGAGGCGGCCCATCTCTTCCGGAGGAAGGCGGCCCGGTAGCTCACAGCTGAGATGGAACTTGCCGGGTCCCCCGAAGATGGCCGCGGCCAGCCCGGCTTTCTCATCCCATTCCATCGCGCCCAAAACGGACGCGGCACGCGTCACTGCCTCTGGGTCGATCCCGGCCTCGGTGGCGATGGAGCGAATCTCTTCCAGAGTCAGGCCACCCGTCCCCGACCTGGCGGACTGGTTGCCGCTCGAGAGCTGGATCTCGGACGCTTTTCGAAGGATGAGGGCGAACTCCTCTTCCGAGTATCGTCTCTTATTCGGGCCTGCGTCGCTCACGGCTCCCCAGCTTTCCAGGTCATGGCAACACCTCAGGGGTAACTACGGCCAATCCATCACTTCGGTTCAGAAACGTCCATCCATTCCAGCTCCCCCTTCGGCGGCGGGCGTCTCCCGTACACCAGGTCATCCATCCAGAGGGCACCCTTTCGGAAGAGGCCGTTATTCCGGATCCCCCACCGAACCAGGGAGTGCATGGCGTTGTCCGGGTGGGAGTAGGGACAGACCGCCATGCAACGCGCACAGTCGGTGCCCAGGCGGCCCCAAAGAGTGAAACACGCCTCGGCATCGATCCTCCACCTCAGGACGCCGTTTTCGTCTTCTTCCGGAGCCTTGAAGGGGATGGCCCGGCTGGGGCAGGAATCGGCGCACTTCTTACACTCGAGGCAGAAGTCGACGGTGGTCGGATCGGGGGCCGGAGGGTCCGTTGCAAGGGGGAGATCGGTGGTCACCACCGCGATCCGAACCCGAGGGCCC
>JBDRDQ010000588.1:0-3779 GCA_043820695.1 Gemmatimonadota bacterium
TCGGTTGGCCCTCCTCCACGTCCCCGTGGCTCTGTGGGGGGTGTTGGTCGAGCTCTCTGGGTGGGTTTGCCCCCTTACGCCTTGGGAGGTTCGTCTCAGGATTCTTGGCGGGCAGGGTGGGTACCCGGGCGGGTTCATCAATCACTATCTCATGCCCGTCCTCTACCCCCCAAGCCTGACCCGGACTCAGCAAATATGGTTGGGAATCCTGGTGGCGGCCCTGAATCTGGGGGTCTACGGGTTGGTGGGATGGAGGATTATGAAAGCCAGAAGAAACCGAAGGGGAGTTTCCCCCTGAATGCCTAGTCTGAAAGAAAGAGGCCGGGCCGGAGAGAGAGACAGGTAAGGATCGGCGCCAGGGCATCGTCCATATCCACCTCCCACCGGTATTCGTCCAGGAAATACCGATGCAGGCGTTCCACGCGGTGGGACCAAACCCCCTGGGCCTGCAACCCGATGGAGGCGCTCAAGTTCGTGAGGGCCAGGCGGTTGGACCGGACAGGGCCATCCCACGGTTCGGGAAGATTCCTCCGGAAGTACCCTGGCGGATCCACCCAGCGGGCGTCCAGGGCTGCCAGGGCCCGCTCCCGGAGGGCGAATGCCCAGGGTTCATCCGGGCAGAAATGGGTAATCCAAAGGAGCAGGCCCAGGTCCACGCCGTGGTCCGGAGCCAGGGATTCATAGGTCTTCAAGACCATTCCCTCCAGCTCCTCGATCTCCGGTCGGAGATCGTCCTTGCCCACCTGCCTGTACACGGCCAGACCCATGAAGACCTCAAGAAGGCCAGGTCCCGCGCCGGCGAACGGGCGCGAGAGATCCTCTTCCATCCTGGGGATGATACCGGCTCCGGGGCGGACAAAAGGAGCATGGATCTCCCGGACCAGGCCGAGGGCCCTTTGGCGGTATTGAGGGAGAAGTTGTCCCAGACGGTGGAGGGCGAATACCCAAAGAGCCTGGGAGCGGAAGGTCTGTCCCTGTCCATCGACCCGCTCAGCCGCACGGATTCCCTTTCTCCGGCCCAGGACCCGATCGACCTCGTGGGCCACCCACTCGGCTTCGGCCAGGATCCAGTCTTCCCTGATCTCCTGGTGAATCGATACCAGGCAGATGACGCCCAAGGCGTCGGTCCAAAGGTCCCGTGGGCCGTGGGGCCAGATCCCATAGTCCCGAACCCAGGCCAACCGGTCCAGGACCAGCCTGAGAGCTTGATCGGTAGCTTTTGCCTGAGCTGACAAGGGTTCTCCCCCCAACAAATACTCCGGCATCTGCCGGCGCCCACCGGAGATGCGATCGAGGAAACCGACCCATTGCAACTGTCTCAGGTCGAGACAGAGTACCTCCGGGAGGCTCCGGAATGGAGGCTCTGGGTCCGTTCCCCACGTGCAGTACCGCAACTCCCGTACCTTTCTGCTCGAGCGGGGGTTGCCAGGCCGGGTTAACCGGCCGTTATTCAGCTTCTCTCCGTTCTTCCCGTTCTGATGAATCAGGAGGTGATATGGCTGAGCACACCGGCGTCCGGCATTTCCGTTGGGACAAAATGGAAATGGAGAGGGTTACGGACGCCATTTCCCGGAAGGTGATCTCAGGGGAACGGGCCATGTTGGCCCAGATCTACCTCGAGAAAGGGGCGGTGGTCCCCATGCATTCTCACGAGAACGAGCAGATCACCTTTTTGTTGGAGGGAGTCCTCAAGTTCTGGATCGGCGAGGAGAGGGAAGAGATGATCCTCCACGCCGGTGAGGTCCTCCACATTCCCTCCAACGTGCCCCATCAGGCGGAGGCGCTGGAGAAGTGCCTGGACGTGGATGTCTTCAGCCCCCCCCGCCAGGACTGGCTGGATGGGACCGACGACTATTTTCGAAAATGATCTTGAGTCCCCCGGTGCGCTGAGGCTTTCGAGCCTTGGCTGCCGCGCGGGGTTTGGAGGCGGTCATGGATCTAGGTTTGAAGGGTAAAGTAGGGCTGGCTGCAGCTTCCAGCGCCGGAATTGGCCGGGCCGTGGCCGAGGCCCTTGCGGCCGAAGGGATGGACCTGGTGATGTGTGGTCGCAGAGAGGGACCTCTTGACGAGGCCCGCCGAAGCTTGGAGAAGTTCGGGGTGCGCATTGTCGCGGTGCCGGCGGATCTCTCCAAGCCGGAGGAGGTCAGGGCGGTCGTGGGCGCGGCCCATGACGCGTTCGGCCGGGTGGATGTCCTCGTGACGAATACGGGGGGCCCACCGGCGGGCCCTTTTGAGGCCCACACCCCCGAGGATTGGGAGGCGGCCGTCCGGCAGAATCTATTCAGCGTCCTCAACCTTGTCCGGGGGGTTCTGCCCGGGATGCGAGAGCGAGGCTGGGGGCGGATCATCAATGTCACCTCCATTGCCGTCAAACAGCCCTCGGACAATCTGATCCTGTCCAACGCTGTCCGGGCGGCTGTGACGGGATTTGCCCGGACCCTTGCCACCGAGACCGCCATGGATGGGATCACGGTGAACAATGTCATGCCGGGGTTCACCCGAACGGGGCGCCTGACTGAACTTGCCGCGAAACGCGCGGAGATCAAGGGGGTCGAGCCGGAAGACATCTGGGCCACCTGGCACAAGGAAATTCCCATGGGGCGAGTCGGGGAGCCCAGGGAGCTGGCATCCCTTGTAGCTTTCCTTGCCTCGGAGCAGGCCGGCTACATCACGGCTCAATCCATTGCCGTAGATGGGGGCTGGATCAAATCTCTTCTGTAGAGATTGCCACAATAAGGAGCACGTCATGTCGAAGGGACTCACGGGGGCCGACTGGATCTGGAAGGATGGGGAGTTCATCCCCTGGGGGGACGCCAAAACCCACATCCTGAGCCTTGCGGTCCAGTTCGGATCTTCGGTGTTCGAGGGGATAAGGTGTTACGAAACGGAAGCCGGGCCAGCGATATTCCGCCTGGGTCCTCATATCAGGAGGCTCCTCGACTCCTGCAAGATCTACCGAATGTCCCCGGAGCAGAGTGCAGAGGGAATAATCGAGGCATGCCGTGAGGTCGTGAGGAAGAACGGACTCGGGGATTGCTATATCCGCCCCATGGTCGTGCGGGGGTACGGCTCCGCAGGGTTGGACCCTTCAGCCAGTCCTGTGGAGACCTACATCTGTGCCTGGCCGTGGGGGACGTACCTGGGGGAGGGCGCCTTGGAGAAGGGTGTGGACGTTTGCGTCTCCAGTTGGACAAGAGCCCACCCCAACACCTTCCCGGTGCAGGCGAAGGCGGCGGGGCACTACAATGCAGCCCAGCTGATGAAGATGGAGGCGCTGGCCAACGGGTACGTGGAAGCGATTGCCTTAGGGTCCACGGGGCTGGTCTCGGAGGGGAGCGGCCAGAACGTCTTCCTGGTCCGGGATGGATTGATTCTCACCCCTTTCCTGGACGGTACAAACCTGACCGGAATCACCCGGGACAGCATACAACACATTGCCAAAGATCTGGGGATCGAGGTGCGGGAAGGCCTCGTGGCTCGGGAGGCGCTTTATACGGCCGACGAGTTGTTTTTCACGGGGACGGCATCGGAGGTCACGCCCATTCGCAGCGTGGATAAGATTCCGATCGGGGAGGGGAAGGCTGGACCGGTGACTCTGAGGATTCAGAACCGTTTCATGGAGATTGTCCGTGGAAAGGTACCTGACACGAAAGGCTGGCTGGACGTGGTCGCTTAGGAGCCGGACGACGGAAGATGGACAGGCCTCGGCAAAGTGGAAACGGAAGAAAATGAGGAGGGGGTTCGGTTATGGATGGGAAGGGAACCATGTCGCGCCGGCA
>JBDRDQ010000589.1:0-3635 GCA_043820695.1 Gemmatimonadota bacterium
GCTTCCTTCCTCGAAAAAGCGAATGGCGTTGTGAACCACATACCGGATCACTACGGTGCGGGTGGCGTCCTGGGCGTCCGGGACCCAGATCTGGAAAACGCGGGTCCATCGGCCGTCGTTGTTGGCTTCGTAACGGAGGGACTCGCCGGCTTCGTCGGTGATGCTGATCATTTCCACGTCCAGCCGTTCCCTGCGCCCTCGGGCCGTTTGGTGGTCCAGAGAGAGGTTCCGGTAGATGCCTTCCCAGGATCCCTGGAAGCGAGGGCGAATGGTCTCGGTGACCTGGACGTCTCCGTTCGGCTCCACCCTGAGTTCAGAGTCGAAGCTCTCAATGACCAGCGTCTTCTGAGCGGTCAGGGGAAAAGGCAGGATCAGCATGGAGCCCAAAACCAGCGTCCCGGCCAGGAGCGGTGCCCGGTGGGTAGTCATTCGTCCTCGAGTGGGTTGATGTCCCGCAGGGGCGGCCTCGATTATGGCACCTCCGAGGCTCGACGAAGGCCGCGTCCACGGTAGGGTCAGGCGGGTCCCGTTCGCAATGCGGACGTTTTCTGCTAGGGCGTTATTGGCTGCGTTCACCGTCCCTTCAGCCAGCCCGGGCCCATACTCCGGGTGAATTCCCGAAGTGGAGACACCCTCCTCCACTCCCGCCCCACCTGGGAGCGTAGATCGCTCCTTGGTCCAAGGCTCGCTCAACGCGCTGCCGGTTCTTCGCTTTGGCCCGGGAGAAGGCGTTTCCCCGGTAGGCGATCCGAACTTCGTTTCCGGGTTGTTCCGCCAGGGCCAGCCCAGCCTCCACCGCCTAGTGTTCCACCACCCTCGCCCGGAGGATCACCTGGCCCTCCATCAAGCGGTCCACTACGTCCATTCCGACAACCACTTCGCCGAAAATCGTGTAGTTGTGGTCGAGGCGTAGGTTGTCGATGAGGTTGATGAAGAGCTGACCATCGCCCGTGTCTCTTCCCCTGGTTGAGGTGCCTACTGTCCCGCGCCAGTTCGACTGGAGCCCGATCTCATCGCGGGTGAAAGAGCCGTGGCCAGACATCTCGTTGGCATCCGGGCTTCCACCCTGGATGACGAAGTTCGAGACCACGCGGTGAAAGGTGAGCCCGTCGAGACTCCCGGAAGCTGCGAGACGAGCGAACCGGGCCGCGTTCGTCGGAGCCACCTGCGCAAAGAGGCGAATCACGACCTCCCCTCCATCGTCCATCTCCAGCACCACCTGGCTCCGGGCTAACCGGTCGACTTCCTCCGAGGATGGGACGGGGCTCCTGGCTGCCGGCAGGGGAGAAGCTTTCCTGGGGGTTCCGGTCCACTCGGTCAGGAGTCCCGCCACCCTCTCTGCGATCATGGGGTCATAATCCGACAGGTATCCCTCGAGTTCTTCCGCCGCCTCCTTTTCCGCCGCCTCCTCTTCCACCGGCTCCCTTTCGGCTGCATCACCCCCAGCCACTTCGGCGAGGCGTTCTAGGATTCCCATACGTGTGTCCCGGGCGGTCTCTTGCCCCTGGGCCGAGATCCGGTGGAGCGCCTCCAGTAGTGGCAAGATGGCTGCCTCGGGCTCTGGCGTACCTTCCAGGAGGCCGACCGCCGTCAGCAGGAGCTGAGGCTCTTCCTGACTCAGTTGGGCCAAAAGCAGCTGGTCAGCCTGGTGGCCCCGGCGTCGAAACAAACCCTGAATGGCGGCGGTTCTCACGTTGGGAACCTCGTCCTTCAAGAGGAATTCGAGGACATCGTTGTCGCCGGTTAGGGCTGCTGCCTGAGCAGCGTAGGCCCGGGCAAAGGGGCTCACGTGGCTGGCGAACTCAGAAACGAGAGGGGCGGCGGTTTCAGGAGAAGCTCCGGCCAGGGCTACGAGGGCGTGGGCTCCCCGGTGCCACCGGGTCGGGCTTGCCGTGTCGGCATTTTCAACGAACTCTCTCAGGGTCTGGATCTGCTGGTCGGAGTCAGGGCAGGGGGTTCCCAGGAGGTCCAATGCCGCGAGGGCCACCTGGGGGTGATCGTCCTGTGTCGCTTCCAGAAGCCCTGGGCACCGCTGGTCTTCAGGGGCCCGGGCGGAATACGCCGCTACGGCCTGAGCCCGGACCCGGGCAACCGGGTCTTTCAGCGCCTGATCGAGAGCCTCCAGGCTACCGGGGAAGCTGGGATCCCGGCCGACTGCAGAGACAGAGATGCGCCGCACATCGGGGTCAGGGTCCTCGAGAGCACTGCGGAGAGTTTCCTCCCCGGCTCCTCCTCCGGCAACCAGGGCCATGAGAGCCACCCGCCGCACCCGAGGGGCCTCTGTGGGTCCGTTACCATCGTTTGGGAGTCCGTAGGAAGTGAGTTGCTGCAACCTCCCGATGGTGGCCTCTGAAAGGGTCATTCCGCGGTTTCGGCGGGCCAGCCATTCCAAACCCATGGCTGCGCCGAGAAGGGTGGGGAAGGGAGCATCGTTGGATTCGGTGATGGTGGTCTTTCGCAGAGTCTCGTCAGCCTCCCGAACTCCGGTCGGGTCCGCGTAGCGCAATCGACCCAGGGTCCGCCCGATGGCGCCCCTGACACCAGGGTCGGTCTCACCGCCGAGATGGCCGTGAAGGATAGCTGCAACGCTGTCCCCATCGGCGGAAAAGACGGCCTGCCCCAGAGCGTTGACGGCTTCGGCACGGACTTCCGGGTGGCTCGAGGAAAGGAGGGGGGCGATGGTCCCGATCATCTCCGGGTCCTCGAAGCGCCCCATGGCACGAACCGCCACCGCCTGGATCCGGGGGTCGGTCGAGGCTAAACCCTCCTGGAGGGGACCGAGACCGGCAGGGCCATGTCCTCGGGCGTCCTCTGCATCGAGCATGGCATTCAGGAGAGGGTCAGTCGATCCGTCCCTCTCTCCGCTGCATCCCGAAAGGAGAAGGGACAGGCCGATGGCCAAGGAGGGGAGCCAACAACCACCGAGTGTTCCAAAGGGAGATCCACAAGTTGTTCCAAACCGCTGCAGTCGCATTCCGATCCTCCACGGCTCTGCCCACTTCCTACTTGAGAAGGTGCCAGTTTGGTGGGGGTGCTCGGTTCCGGCAACCGCTGAGGAGTGGGCATCGGCCTGCCGAATAACCCTCAGCGTGAGCCAGGGGCATGGCATTCCGGACCTCACCGGCCCTGTCTGGGGGGGACCCATTAGCACTCAGGACGGCGGTCCTAGCCTCGCTCGCCCATCCGGTCCGTTGCGCCCACCCGGTTCCGTTGCGCCCATCCGGTTCCGTTGCGTCAACCAGTGCCCGCCCCCGCCCATCCGTTCATGCCAACGTCCCATCTAGGCCTTGACAGGTTTTGGGCGGCGGATTTCGGGGAGGCCGGGACCGGGTCCTGATGTCGCGCTAGCCTGCGTTGCTGGCCATCTAAGGCACCTCGCGGCCACAACCCTCGTTTCGTCTCCCGGACCCTCGTCCTCGTAAGGCAGACGGCCAGGAGAGAAGCCAAAAAACACCCCCTTATATTTACTGTAAGACTTTGTCGTTCCTGGTTTTGAGAGGGGGGGGAAGATGTACGCCGTGGCAGAGAGGTACGCTGGGCGCGACGTCCCACACCGGTGGCCGAGGCTGGTACGGGAGGCTGCCGTGGATGGCTGGCCGGGGATGCCGGACGACGGCGCCGATATTACCACCGAC
>JBDRDQ010000590.1:0-9935 GCA_043820695.1 Gemmatimonadota bacterium
TCCTTCGGTAGATGGTACCTTGGTGAAGCCGGCTTCCGTCAACGTTTCCGGGAGCCCGAGGATTCATTTCACTGAACGCTGATGCCGCCATGTCAACACGCCATTTCGTAGCCATATCCGACTACGCGAGGGAGGACCTAATGGGGTTCCTCTCCCTCGCCCAGAAGCTCAAATCCGGACAGGTGGATGGAACCCCCCTGGAGGGTCGCAGCTTGGCCATGATCTTCCGGAAGAGTTCCACCCGGACCCGGGTCTCTTTCGAGGTGGGCATGACCCAGTTGGGTGGCCATGCCCTCTTCCTCTCCTCGTCCGCGTCTCAGATGGGGCGGGGGGAAAGTGTCTCCGATACCGCGCAGGTTCTGAGCCGGTACGTGGACGGAATCATGATCAGGACCTTCGACCACGCCGAGGTGCAGGAAATGGCGGAGTACGCCACCATCCCTGTGATCAACGGGCTCACAGACCTCCTCCATCCCTGCCAGGTCATGGCGGATCTTCAAACCATACAGGAGGAGTTCGGTACGGATCTGGAAGGCATTTCGGTCGCCTGGTTTGGGGACGGGAACAACATGGCCAACTCCTGGCTCAATGCGGCTCGGGTCTTTGGCCTGGACCTACGCCTCGCCTGCCCCGAGGGGTTCGACCCGGATCCGGGGATTCTCTCGCTGGCTCGAGAATCAGCCACGATTACCCTCACCCGTGACCCTGCCGAAGCGGCGGATGGTGCCAACGTCCTCACGACCGACGTTTGGGCCTCAATGGGGCAGGAAGATGAGGCTGAGGGGCGGAAAGAGATCTTCCGAGCTTACCAGGTGACCCAGGAGCTAATGAGGCTGGGGCACCCGGAGGCCATCTTCCTCCACTGCCTTCCCGCTCACAGGGGCGAGGAAGTCGCCGCGGAGGTCATTGACGGACCCCAATCCAGGGTTTTCGACGAGGCGGAGAACCGTCTGCACGCTCAGAAAGCCATCATGATGGAGCTCATGGGCTGAAATGTCAGACATACGAAAGGAACTACCGATGGGAGATGCGTTGAAGAAGACACCCCTCTACGAGGCTCATGTTGCCCTCGGGGGCAAGCTCGTTCCTTTTGCCGGCTTCGAGATGCCGGTGCAATATCCGGCTGGAATTACGGCGGAGCACCATGCGGTTCGGACCTCCGCAGGGCTCTTTGACGTTTGTCATATGGGGGAGTTCGTGCTCCGGGGCCCTCAGGCTCTGGAGCTGATTCAGAAGATCACCGTCAACGATGCGTCCCAGATCGACGTGTGGCAGGCCCAATATTCGGCCATGTGTCTGGAAAGTGGCGGAATCATTGATGACCTCTTGGTCTACCGGGGGCCGGATCACTACATGCTGGTAGTCAACGCCTCCAACAAAGCCAAAGACCTGGCGTGGGTCCAAAAGCATGCTCCCTCCTTCGACGTGGAAGTCACCGACAAGTCGGACGATACGGCCCTCGTGGCCATTCAAGGGCCTCGGGCAGCGGAGATTCTCCAGGGGCTCACCGACACCAAGCTGGAGGACATCGGGTATTACCGGTTTGCCCTGGGAGCCGTGGCCGGCGTTGAAGGTGTAATCAGCCGTACGGGCTACACGGGTGAGGACGGGTTCGAGCTCTACGTTCCGGAGGGTGCCGGGTTGAAACTCTGGGTCGCCCTCATGGAGGCCGGAGAAGGCAAGGACCTCATCGCGACCGGCCTGGGTTGTCGCGACTCACTTCGGTTGGAAATGGGGTATGCTTTGTACGGAAACGATCTGGATGAGGTGCATACTCCTCTGGAGTCGGGCCTGAGCTGGATCACGAAGCTGGAGAAGGGGGACTTCATCGGTAGGGATGTCCTGGTCAAGCAAAAGGAGGAAGGGGTCAAGCGACGACTGGCGGGCCTGAAGCTCACCGAACGGGACTTTCCCCGGCACGGGTATCCCATTGTCTCCCAGGGCCAGGATGTTGGGGAGGTCACCAGCGGTGTCGTGAGTCCCTCCCTGGGGTTCGGGGTTGCAATGGGCTATGTCCCGACGGAACTGGCCAAGGCTGGAACGGTGGTCGGGGTCCGGATCCGGGATAAGGTCATCCCGGCCGTGGTGCAGCGGCCCCCCTTCTACACAGAGGGCTCCGTACGCCGGTGATTCCTTCTGGGTCCCAGCCGGTCCGGATCGGAGTACTTACCGTCTCCGATGGATGCAGCCGGGGGGAGCGGGTGGATGCCAGTGGCCGGCTTCTGGAGGACTGGTGCCTGGCTGAAGGCCATCGTTTGGTCCAAAGGGAAACGGTCCCGGACCAGACGGAGTTCATCGTACCGGTCCTTATCCGGTGGGCCGACGGGGGGGAGGTGGACGTCATCCTCACCACCGGCGGCACAGGACTCGGCCCAAGGGACGTGACCCCTGAAGCGACACGAGCTGTGCTGGACCGCCCGGCTCCGGGGATTTCGGAAGCCATCCGTAGGTGTGGGGAAGCCAAGACGCCTTTCGCTCCTCTCTCCAGGGGGATCGCGGGTTCCCGAGGGGATGTGCTGGTCGCGAACCTCCCGGGTAGTCCCGGGGGGGTTCGTGACGGCCTGCAGATCCTAACCCCTCTGATCCGTCATTCGGTTGGCCTTTTGAGGGAGTCGGACACTCCCCACCGGCAATCCTGATATGCCACCGAACAGCGGCACGGTCCTGATCTCTACTCATGACCTGAAGGTGGCGGGGCCCCTGAGGGATGCCTTCCGGGAAGCCGGGTATCGAGTAGAGTTGGTGACCCCGTCCGAAGACCTTTCAGGGGTAGAGGAACCTCGTCTGTTTATCCTTACGGGCGGGCTTAAGAACGAGTCGGCCGCCACCCAAGCCCGCCAGGCCCGGGGCGCCAGGCCCATCCCCGTGTTCGGGATCGCCCGGGAGGGGGAGGAGGGGACACGGCAGGCCGCTCGGGCCCTTGACCTTCAAGAGGTCTTCTCCCATCCGCCGGATACCAGGGAAATCCTCCTCCTGGGCAGGACCCTCATCGAACGAAACCGGCTCCAGGAGATCACCGGAATTGTGGGGGAATCGGATTCCATCCGGGAAACCCTGGAACGGGTGGTCCAGTTCGCACCCGTAAACGCCACGGTCCTGGTTACGGGAGAGTCCGGTACCGGGAAAGAGCTCATCGCACGGGGGATTCACGCCCTCTCCTCCCGGCGGCACAAGGCTTTTATTGCCGTAAATGTAGCTGCGCTATCCGACACCCTCCTGGAGAGTGAGCTTTTCGGCCACGAGAAGGGAGCGTTTACGGGGGCGATCGACTCCCGACGGGGGCTCTTCGAACTGGCCCAAGGGGGCACCATCTTCCTGGACGAGATCGGGGAGATGCCCCTTTCCACCCAGACCAAAATCCTGCGGGTCCTCGAGGAGCGGGAGTTCTTCCGGGTGGGTGGGGAAAAGTCCATCCGGGTGGATGTTCGGGTCATCGCTGCATCGAACCAGGAGCTCAGGCACCTGATGGAGGTGGGGGAGTTCCGCCGGGATCTCTATTTCCGCCTGAACGTTCTCCGAATCGAACTCCCTCCCCTGAGAGATCGAAAAGAAGATATCCCTCTTCTGGTCAAGAGCTTCATCAAGGATGCCAGCGCCCGGCACGACCGGACCTTCGCCGGAATCAGCAAGGATGCCATGCGGATCCTCGATTCCCATACCTGGCCCGGAAACGTGAGAGAGCTCCACAATCTGGTGGAGAGCATGGTGGTCCTGGCACTAGGCCGCCGAATCGAGGCCCAGGACATTCCCGCAGAGGTCAGCAACCCCCGGAGTCGGGGTCTGCTTCCCGCTCCCCTATTCAAGAACGTCCCTCCCATCGGCGGCCAGGCGGGGGAAGGTTCCCTTCGGCCGGAGTTGGAATTCGTATTCCGGACCCTGGTGAACCTTCGCATGGATGTGGACGATCTCAGGCGAGATTTCCAGCGGTACCAACAGGGTCGGCTTCAGGGTGGAGAAGTCTCTTACTTTCACCCCGACGCGGTCCTGGAGGATGGGCACCTGGAGGAGGTTTTTCCGGCACCGGCGGACGTTCCGGAACTCCACGCCCAGCCCGCTTCGGAAGCGGCTCCGGAGGACGGGACCGTGGTGTACCGCCAGGGCATGACCATGGAGGAGTTGGAGGAGAAGGCCATCCGATTGGTTCTGGAAGAACTTGGGGGCAATCGGCGGAAGGCCGCCGAGCAGTTGGGAATCGGAGAGAGAACGCTCTACCGCAAGATCAAGAAGTACGGGTTGGAGGACTAAGAGTCGTTCCGCGTCTCGCGGCCCGCTCTAGAGCCTGTAAATACTCCGGGTCCGAGGGGACTCAGCCACCGCCCCTTGCCCTGACCTTTGCTCTTTCCGCCTGCAAGAGAGGGAGCACCTGGTCCCTCCAGGCCTCATTCCTCAAATGCTGATATTCGGCAACCAGGTCTGTCTCCCACTCGATCCCCCCTTCGAAAGCGTAAATCGCCATCCTGGTCTCCTGCTGCCCCAACCTTTGGGTCCCCCATGAGGGGGTGATTGGGGCAATGCCCTGGGGCCTGAGCCGAAGCCCTCGGTTCACCAGGAGGAGGTCCTCCGGCTCGTAAGTGACGTCGGGTTTATAGCTGAAGAGGCTCACGAGAAAGAGGCTGGATTGGGATGCCGAGGTCGTTCCGGCCGCCCTCCCTCCGTAGACCCCTGCCAGGCCTCGGAGCCTCTCGTAGGTATCCGGTGCGGTAAGGCGAATGATCCCTTCATCCAAGGGAGTGACTTTGATGAGGAGGTCGCCGCTCTGGAGCCGGAGAGAGATCTGGTCCTGGTGAAGGGTCCCTAGCCCTGGTGGCACAAGGAGGGCTTGGGCTTCCTGGGGTCCCTCTCCAGCGTTGCCTGCGTAAGCCACCCGCGGAGCTCCCGAACTGCATCCCGGAGAAAGGAAGGCGGCCAGAACAAGGGTGAAGGCCGTGGGTTTCATTTTGTCTCCAGGGAGCGAGCGCCGCCGCAGCCCTCCTCAGGAGGAAGGAGGTCATCCAGAGCGGTCAGGAGGGAATCGCGCCCCTCCCCTGTCTTAGATGAAAAAGCCAGCAGTTGTTCCGGGTCGATGTTGAGCTCCCTCGCTGCGATGCCTACGGTCTTCTCCCTTTTCCCCATGGGGACCTTGTCCATCTTCGTCAGGATCACCAGGGCGGGCACTCCCACCTCCCCCAGGTATTCCATCATCTCATGGTCCAGCCGGAAGGGGGGATGCCGGCCATCGACAAGGTGGACGACTCCGCAGACGCCGGCCAGCCGGGAGAGATACCACTCCACCAGGCGCTTCCAACTATCCCGGACCGGGGCCGGAGCCTTGGCATATCCGAATCCCGGAAGGTCCACCAGAAAAAACCTGTCGTTGACCCTGTAGAAGTTCAGCATCTGGGTCTTCCCAGGTGTCGCCGACACATGGGCCACTTTTTTTCGGGTTCGGCCCAGGAGGACGTTGATGAGGGAAGACTTCCCGACGTTGGATCGCCCCGAAAACGCAACCTGAGGGAGGTCCCCGGGAAATGGGTTCTTGGGGGAGGCCACGGATCCAGCGAACTCTACGGACCGGATAATCACTGGGAGAGTTGGATTCCCGGCTCCTGGGCGCCATCCAGGAGCTCCTTGGTGGCGGGATCGGGGCGGCCGGTGGGAAGGGAGAGGAGAGCCTCCTTCAGGACCTCGTCCATGGTGCGGACCAGGGAGAACTGGACTCCCTTCAGGACCTCCTCGGGCATACGCTCCAGGTCACCGGCGTTGGTGGAGGGGAGAAGGATGCGCTTGATATTGCCCTGATAAGCGGCAACGGCTTTCTCCTTCACGCCCCCCACGCCCAATACCCGACCTCGGAGCGTGATCTCACCTGTCATGGCCACATCAGAGCGGGTCGGGATCCCGGTGAGGGCCGAAATCAAAGCCACGGCGATGGTGATTCCCGCGGATGGGCCATCTTTGGGCGTGGCCCCCTCCGGGATATGGATATGGATGTCCACCTCTTCGTGGAATTTGGGGCTGAGGCCCAGGAGGCGAGCACGAGACCGGGCATAGGTCACCGCCGCAAATGCCGACTCCTTCATGACCTCACCCAAAGTACCCGTTAGCTGGATCTTACCAGAGCCGGGGATGACGGCTACTTCGACGTCGAGGATCTCTCCTCCCGCCGCTGTCCAGGCCAGGCCGTTGGCGATGCCGGCCCTACCCATCCCCTCCTCCCGAGGCTCGGGGGTGTAGGGCGGCGGGCCCAATAGATCCTTCAAGTTCTCCGGTTCCACGGTAGTGAGAGCCTCCGGGGAACGAACACCCTCCGCTACTCCGCGTGCCAACTTCCTGGTCACTCCGCTGATCCGACGTTCCATCTCCCTGACGCCCGCCTCCCGCGTGTACTCACGGATGATGAGCTCGAGGGCCCCTTCGGAGAGGGCTGCCACTCCTCTCTTCAATCCGTGCCGGAGGGATTGTTTCGGCCAGATGAATTGCTGGGCGATGACCTTCTTCTCGGTGGTGAGGTAGCCGGGAATTCGAATGATCTCCATCCGATCCCTCAGCGGTTCCGGGATCCCCACCAGGGTATTGGCGGTGGCAAGAAAAAGGACGTCGGAGAGATCGAACTCCAGCTCCAGGTAGTGGTCGGTGAAGGTTCTGTTCTGTTCCGGATCCAACACCTCCAGGAGGGCGGCCCCCGGGTCCCCGTGGAAGTCCCGGGCGAGCTTGTCCACCTCATCCAGGAGAAAGATGGGGTTTCGGGTACCGGATCTGCGCATCCCCTGGATCACTCGGCCGGGAAGGGCACCAACATACGTTCGACGGTGCCCCCGGATCTCCGCCTCGTCACGAATCCCGCCCAAGGAGTTTCGGACGAACTCCCGACCCAGGGCCTGGGCGACGCTCCGACCCAAAGAGGTCTTCCCGACGCCGGGCGGCCCGACTAGGCAAAGAATCGGCCCCTGGAGGTCACCTACCAGGGAAAGGACGGCAATATGGTCGAGAATCCGCTCTTTGACCTCGTCCAAGCCATAATGGGCCTCGTCCAGGATTTTGGTGGCATGGGCCACATCCAGGTTGTCCTCACTCTTCTTCATCCACGGGAGGCCCAGGATCCAATCCAGGTAGGTCCGGATCACCGCGGCTTCAGGAGCCACGGGATTCAGGTGCCTGAGGCGATCCAACTCGCGTTCCGCCCGCTCCTTTGCCTCCGGGGGAAGGAGGGTCTGTAGGAGGGTCGTCTCCAGCTCCGCCCAATCACTCTCCCTGGATCCCAATTCTTTCGTAATGGCCTTCAGCTGCTCCTGGAGATACAACTGCCGGCGCCCGGAATCCATCTGGTGCTGAATCTGCTCGTCGAGCTTCTCTTCGATACGACAAATCTCCAGCTCCCGGACCAGGATCTGCCGCAGGATTTCCAGGTGATCCTCGACGATCAAGGATTCCAGAAGTTCCTGCTTCTCCATAGATGAGAGAAGCAGGTGCCCCGAGATGAGATGGGCCAGCCGCACCGGATCTACAACGGCGGCCACCGTTCCCGACAGCTCTCGGGGAAGCCGTTCGTTACAGTCGATGTAATCGTTGAACAGGCGCCGAACCCCCCGGGCTAGAGCCTCCCGCTCCGTGCCGGTGGCGGCTGGATCTTCCATCTCGGTGCCCGGTGTCAACTCGATGTCCGCCCGGAACCCCTTCTCCCAGGGAATGAACTCTCTGATCTTGGCCCGGCCCAAACCCTCCATGACCACTCTCGCGGTTCCGTCCGGAAGCTGGGTGGTTTGGATGACCCGAATGACGGTACCCAACCGGTGGAGATCCGCCTCTACCGGGTCCTCCACATCGGCGTCCTTCTGAGTGACCAGGAGGAGGAGTCCGGTCCCCTCTTCCGCCTCCTGAAGAGCGGCCACCGAGGGTGCCCTTCCGATCAACAGGGGGAGGACCATGTAGGGGAAGAAGACCAGATCACGGAGGGCTACCACCGGGAGTTGTTCAGGGATTTCTACCGGTCCGTCGATCCGGTGGAGGGTCGCCATTCAGATGCTCGGTTAAGGACTGGAGGTACCAGAGAAAGACGCTGCCAGGATTCATAGCCGACAGGATCCTCGCAACGTCTATGGTAGGACGGAACAAATGGCGCGGAAAGGCCGGACCGTCACTTAGTGTCCGTCAGGCTTCCTTTTTCTCAACTTTGGGGTGCAGGACCAGGAGGGGAGGCACCTTATCCCGTACACTCTCCGTGGTGATGACCACCTCCCGAACATCGGATCTGCTGGGAATCTCGAAGAGGATATCCCGCATGAGCTCCTCGATCACAGCCCTGAGGCCCCTGGCGCCGCTCCCCCTGTTCAGCGTCTTCGAGGCAATGGCTTCCACCGCGGCAGGCTCGAAGGTCAACCCGACATTCTCCAACTCGAGCATCTTCGCGTACTGCTTGATCAGGGCGTTCTTGGGTTCCTGGAGGATCCTCACCAGCGCTTCCTCGTCCAGTTCGTCCAGGGCCACCGTCACCGGGAGACGCCCCACCAGCTCCGGGATGAGGCCGAAGCGCTGGAGGTCCTCCGGCTCGACCATCCGAAGAATGTCCTCCCGGGCTGCTTCCACATCCCGACCGGCAAATCCGATCCGCCGTTTTCCCACCCGGGATTCGACAATCTTCTCCAGTCCATCGAATGCCCCACCGCAGATAAACAGGATGTTTCGGGTGTCGACCTGGATGTATTCCTGTTGGGGGTGTTTCCGTCCTCCCTGGGGGGGCACCGAGGCGACTGTGCCCTCGAGGATTTTCAGAAGGGCTTGTTGAACCCCTTCCCCCGATACGTCCCGTGTGATGGATGGGTTCTCGGACTTCCGGGCGATTTTATCCAGCTCATCGATGTAGACGATACCCCGTTCCGCCTCGCTGACGTTGAAATCGGCGGCCTGGAGAAGCCTGACCAGGATGTTCTCTACGTCCTCACCTACGTAACCGGCCTCCGTAAGGGTAGTCGCGTCTGCGATGGTGAAAGGGACCTGGAGCATGCGTGCGAGGGTTTGGGCCAGGAGGGTTTTTCCCACTCCTGTGGGGCCCATGAGGAGGATGTTGGCTTTTTCGATCTCCACCTCGTCCAACACACCGCTGTGGTTCACCCGCTTGTAATGGTTGTAGACCGCTACGGCCAGCGCTCGCTTGGCTACGTCCTGGCCAATGACGTATTGGTCCAGGATATCCTTGATCTCCATGGGAGTTGGGCTGGGAACTTGAGCCTCTACGGCCTCGCGCTCTTCCTCCTCGGCAAGGATTTCATTACAGAGGGAGACACATTCGTTGCAGATGTAAACGGATGGTCCAGAGATGAACTTCTTGACACTGTCCTTGGATTTTCCGCAGAAACTGCACCGGAGATGTTTGTCGCCCGTCACGCTCATGGCCTCCCTCCGAATGGGGGGATCATCATCCCCCGATCAATGGTCTGGTGCCGCTAGTCCGACTTCGGATCCGGATGGTCCGAATCAACCGGTTTCCTCGGTTCTCGCCCCGTGTCTCCCGCCTCCATGACCCGATCGATGATTCCGTATTCCACCGCTTCGGGTGGGCTCATGAACCGGTCCCGGTCCACGTCTTCGGCGATCCTGTCCGTGGTCTGCCCCGTGTGGAAAGCTAGGATCTCGTTCAAGCGCCCCCTGATATGGAGGATTTCCTTGGCGGCGATCTCGATATCCGAGGCGGTCCCTTGGGCGCCGGAGGACGGTTGATGGATCATGATACGAGAATTGGGCAGGGCAGCCCGCTTCCCCTTCTCCCCGGCCGCCACCAGGATGGCCGCCATGGAGGCAACCATCCCCACGCAGAAGGTCGAAACCGGCGCACGCAGATGGCGCATGGTGTCGTAGATGGCCAGGCCGGAGTATACACTTCCTCCCGGGGAGTTGATGTAGAGGTAGATGTCCCGTTCGGGGTCTTCGGCGTCCAGAAAGAGGAGCTGGGCGATGATGAT
>JBDRDQ010000591.1:0-3276 GCA_043820695.1 Gemmatimonadota bacterium
ATGCAGCCAACATCGGCTGGGTCCAGATGGTGTTTCGAAGGCCTCTCAGAAGAGCCGATGATTTCTGGCTCGACGCAGGAGGAGGGAAGCGCATCACCCTGCGACCCATCTTTGATTCACCCATGAAGGAAACGGATGCTTTTGGCAATGACTATTACCGGGTAGGGTTCAATCTGACATGACCGAGACCCCAACAGCATATAAGGGTACGCCTGAAATCAAACCCAATCAGAGGGTGATGGTGCCGACAAGACCCGAGCTGGGCGTTGGTGAAGTTCTCAGGATATCGGACTTCGCTGGGACCTATCGGGCGGACGTGGTGTTTGAGCATCCCTCGGGCAGGCGGTTGGAGACCTTGCCCCTTGAGCTAGTAAAGCCCACGGGCGACCCGTGGGAGAGGCTTTTGGCGGGCGATTTCGACGACCCCGAGGACTATCGACTGAAACAGATCTGCTATGATCTGGTCCACTCCAACACCGGCGGGGAACTCACCTCGAGTCGGGTGAACCTGCTCCCGCACCAGATCCTGCTTGTGCATGACCTGGTGGCAAGGGACGACCGGTCCGTCCTCATTGCGGACGAGGTGGGCCTCGGGAAAACCATTGAGACGGGAATGCTCCTGCGGGAACTGATGGCGAAAGGCGAGACAGAGCGGGTCCTCATCGTGACCCCAGCGGGACTGACACGAAACTGGGGCCAAGAACTGGAGGAATGCTTTCGGCTTCACTTCGAGGTACTTAACCACGATTTTTCGGACCACGGCTCGGCAACGTGGGAGAAGCACCATCTGGTGATTGCCTCCATCGACCCCCTGAAACAACCGAAACGAATCCAGAGACTCCTTTCCGCTCCCCCATGGGATCTCATCGTGTTTGATGAGGCACACCACCTTTCCCGGACAAGGTCGGGAAACAAGACCAAGACGACCCAGAACTACAAACTGGCCGAAGCGCTGAAGGGCCATACGCGCGATCTGATCTTTCTGAGTGCAACCCCTCATCAGGGCAATGCGTATCAGTTCTGGTCTCTCGTTCAGCTCCTGAACGATCGACTCTTCAGCGGCCCCGAAGACCTTTCGAGCCACAGGGGTTTACTCTCGCGAATCTTGATCAGAAGAACCAAGCGGGAGGTAACGGATGCCAGGGGAGAGCCGATCTTCTGCAAGAGGCAGGTCTACACCGACCCATTCAGCCTCGCACCCAAAGAACGATTTTTCTACGACAGATTGAGCGAGTACCTGCGTGAAGGCTACGATGCGGCAGGCCTCAGCCAGACAAAGACCACTTCGAAACAGCGCGCCATAGGCTTTGTCATGGCGACCTTTCAGAAGATCATGTCATCCAGCCCAAGGGCCATTCTGCAAGCCCTAAGGAGAAGACTCCTGGTTTTACTCTCTAGAAAGCAGATCCAGATCGAGGCTAAGAGACAGACTGGAGCTAGGGTGGCCGAAGAGATCATGGGCATCCAGGACGAGATGGTTCGACTGGCCGCAGACATCCTCGGACTCGAAAAGGAAACCAGGTTCGATGCAGCGGCCTATGTGGCGCGGGTGCGAAGGAGGATACTGAAGAAGATCGAGGAGAGCTACGAGACAACGAGCTGGTCTCTCGATCCCGATGAAGAGGCGGAAGACGGGGTTTTTGCCGAGGCCGACATCCCCAACGAGATAGAGAAAGTCAGGGAACTCATCGGCCTTGTCCCTGAAGGAAGAGACCGCCGATTTGACACGCTCCTCAGGGCTGTCAGCGCTCTTTCAAAAGAAAGTCCTTCGGAGAAATTTGTCATCTTTACCCAGTACCGGGACACCCTAGGATTTCTGAAGGCAGAGCTTGGAGGCATTTTTGGAGGGGAGCGTGTCGCCACTATCAAGGGTGGCCCCATTGAGAGCAAGATCGCTGCTATGGAGGACTTCTGGAGGGAGGACGGGGCTCGTTTTCTCATCAGCACCTCGGCAGGGGGGGAAGGAGTGAATCTCCAGGTAGGAAGAATTCTGTTCAATTACGACTTGCCGTGGAATCCAATGGCCGTGGAGCAAAGGATCGGGCGTGTCCACCGCTATGGTCAGAGGGACACGGTGCAGGTGTATAACCTCTTGGCGGAAGACACCGTTGAGGAGAAGATCTACGGGATTCTGGAGAAGAAACTCCAGGAGATCGCTCGTTCCATTGGACATGTGGATGAAGCAGGGAGGCTGAGGGAAGATTTTCGATGGGATGTCCTGGGGTACCTGGGCAGCCGGCCTGATTACCAGGACCTTTACAAGGCCGCCCTCATGGACAGGGATTACACGCGGACAGAGACGGAAATTCAGCGAATGATCGAGGAGGCGGTGCGGGCGCGGGAAGCCCTGAACTCTTTGGCCCAGGATCTGAGCGGGTTCAACCTGGAAAACTACAGAGCCCTAGAGGGACGCTATTCCCTGGAGGAACTGGGCGCATGGGTGCGGGATACGGTTTTGAGGCTGGGCGGCGGCGTCATACCGGATGGCGATTTCTGGACCCTGATCACCCCCGACCCACTGAGACACAAGTACCACCTAGCACCACGCTTTGAAAAGGTCTGCTTTGACCGAAGCCTCGCTTTGAGGACCAGAGCAAGCGAGATAGGCGGACTGGAACACCCACTGGTGAACGCCCTCACGGAGGAGGTTCTGAAGCCGGAGTTCCGGGGGAGTGTGGCCAGGGACGGAGGCGAGGAAGCAGTTTGCGCTCATTACCTCGTGACATACATGGACCAGAAGGGGCACAGACACGGGAAAGTCCTGAGCTTCCGCTATGAAACCCTAACCAGGAAGGTGAACGTATTGAAACGTTTCCCTGCTTTCAACCACGGAGGTCCGGTTGGTGAGCCCTACACTCGGCCCGAAGCGCGTGAGTCGATTGAATCGTCGCTCCAGGAGACGGTAATCGAATGGCTGCCCGATCGACACGCCCGAGCGGGTCTGCAAGTGAGCCTGGTGGGCTTGCATTGCACATAATGGCGATCCCGAAAAAACTTCAGGAAAGGAGATAAGAAAATGGCAGAAGAAAGATCACACAAGACCACGGCCAATAGAATTGCCCAGAAATATGGCGCTCAATACAATAACGGAGAGGGAGTGGATATCAGGTCCCCGCGTGCAACCGTTGAGGTGGAAACTCCCGACACAGTCGCTGAAGCCTCCTCCCAACTCCGTGGTCATCGTGGGCCGGTATATATTGCCGGGACCAACAAAGGGGCGGTAGAGAAAGCCCTGGAGACCACGAAGGGGACCACCATCGGCGTGATGGACAACCA
>JBDRDQ010000592.1:0-7197 GCA_043820695.1 Gemmatimonadota bacterium
CGGTGATCACGAACAAATCCCTCTGGGGGTCGTCCCCGGCCTTGTCGTCGAAGGCCACGTACCTACCGTTTGGCGACATGGCCAACCCTACCGAATGTCGCTGTCCCATCCTTTTCAATACTTGGAGGGAACCGTCTTCGACCTTCACGAGACCAATGAGGTTGTCACGATTATCGGAAGCGGAAACCAGAACCGTTTCGCCGTCGGAAGACCACTGGTGAGGCCTCACCTCAAAGGCTTGATCGTGGTACAAGACCCGGGGCTCGGAGCCATCGACGTCGGCGAGGCGTAGCTCCCACCCACTGTCATCCGACCACCAGGTGTAGGCGACGCGTCGGCCGTCGCCGGAGATGGCCGAGTTCTCCGCGTAAGCAGTTGGGAAAGGGTTCGCTTCAGGCGTGACGCGGCGGGTTTCTCCGGTGAGCAGATCATGAACGGCCAGCGCCCCTTCCGAGCCCGTGCCGCTCCAATCTGTCACGGGCAGGAATCGCCCGTCCCCCGATGGACCATTCCCGATGTCCGATGTGTTGGTGTACCACACACGCCTCACGACCATGGGCATGGTGTCCGGCACATCGGCCTCAGACCCGGCCGAGAGGCCCGGGAAGGCCGCCACCGCCAGGGTACCGCTTCCCTCGGCCATGCCTGGGGAGCCTGGATCACATCCCGCCAGCACGACCACCACAACAGATAGGTGAAGAACGATCCATCTCATAGATGCCTCCCGCATTTGGGTGGGCAGAGTATCCATACTCTCTGCCCGGGAGGGTTCTGCCAGCGCCGTGCCACACAGCGGACTTCGCACAAACCGCTGTGGTTCCAACACTTACCCTGTAGTCGAGCTGCAGAATAAGAAACGGGCTACGGCAGGCCGTTACGCCGGACGTCTCAGGCCGTTACGCCCCGTTCACGTTCCAAAACGGGGTTCTGTGTCGGGGGAGAGGCAGACAGGTACAGCCTGACCGTCGTTCCGACGCCGGGAGTGCTTTCAAACTCGAGGCTCCGGCCATGGGCCTGGGCTATGCGCTGGGCGATGGCGAGGCCAAGGCCGGTGCCTTCAGGTCGAGTCGAGAAGAACGGCTCGGCTATCCGCCCGAGGTCCTCCTCGGGAATGCCCCGCCCCGAATCCTTCACCGACACCGCAACGGAATCCCCTTCCCGTTCGACAGCCACCGAGACCCGTCCACCCAGCTCAACCGCCTGGGCCGCATTCAACAGCAAGTTCAGGAGGAGTTGCTCCAGGGCCACCCGATCCCCTTTCACCCAGACCACCCCCTCGGAATCGGGGTCCAGAGACAGCTCAGCGCCACGGGCTTGAAGCTCCGGCCCGGCGGCGTGGACGGCGGCCTCGATAGGCTGGCGAATATCGATGGTCTCGAGCTGTACGCTGCCGCTCCGGGCCACCCGCAACGCTCCGGTTACCGAGCGGTTCACTCGGTCGATCTCACCCAGCGCACGCATCAACAGGCCTTGAGCCTTGGAGCCCTCCGGGAGTTCCTCCTGGATCCGCTGCATGTCGAGGCGGACCGAGGTGAGCGGGTTGCGAACCTCGTGGGCCAACCCCGCCGCAAATTCGCCAACGGCAGCCAGGGCCTGCCGTTGGGAGAGCTTCTGCAGAGTCTCTTGCAGGCTCTCAGCCATGGAGTTGAACGCTCTCCCCACCCGGCCGACCTCGTCACCCGACGCCTCCTCGACTCGACGGTCCAGGTCGCCCTCGGAGACGGCTTCGGCCGCCTCAGCGAGACGGACCAGCTGTCTCGTGATCCGCCGCGTCATGAGGGCCGCGAGGAAGAAGCCTGCCAGAGCGACCACCACCAGAATCCAGAGGTTCCTCCTGGCTGCATCCTGGAAGGGTTCCGCGAACGGCGTCACCGGAGCGGCCATCGCCAGGTTCATTGCCGGCTCGAGGAGTACGTGGTGAACCGTCACCCAAGGCTCCTCACCCCAAACGAACTCCTCCCGGGCGAAGAGGGCAGGATCGATGGAAAGGGGAAGAAGGGAGGCCCCAGTCGTCGGGTCGAGGACGGCCAGGACGGACCCACTCACCCCACCCCAGCCAGCGCCGGCCGGAAGGAGGCTCGCCATTCGCACCCGAGCCTCGAGGGTCCCGAGTGGCCTTCCGGTTCCGAATTCATGGATCGTGACCCGGACCGCCAGAGCTGGATCGGAGAGCGAAGGCGCTGCGGGGACCCCAGACTCCGACCCCAAGTTCCACACCAGTCCACCGTTCGAATCCATTACCGCAACGGATGAAACATCGGCTTCCATGCCGGCGAACAGTTCTCGCAGTTCACCTGGAGCATTCGCCGGATCGGATGGTGGCGGGAGAGAGCCATCGCCGCTGCTCAATGCAGCCTGGACCCATCGGCTCTCCGCCAACCGCAGAAGCTGGGATCGGCGGCTCATCCAACGAAGGCCGATTCCGTCGACGGTTTCCAGGAGGGAAGATTGCAGGCGGGCGCGTAGCAGGTGCTCCCCGGACCGCTCAGCCGTCTGGTTCAGCCACACCCCGAGCAGCGCCAGCGGCAGCACCGTACCGCCGAGAACGATGAGGATGAACTTGCTCCGCAAGGAAAGTGCGGGCCGGAGCCTCATGACGCCTAACCTGGTTGAGGATCCTTTGAAGCTAGTGGGGGACAGGGCGTGACTACAACGGTCCTCGTAAAGTCGGTCGGCGCAGCGAGGGACGAGATCTCACCAGATAGCCCCACCCGGACATGGAGGGGCCCTGGGTGTCTCCCCCAACATTCTCCAATGTCGCCAACGGTCCTCGATGTCCTCGGTTTCCGGTTTTTCTTCTACAGCCGTGAGGCCGCAGGGGGAGGATTGGAGCCTCCCCACGTACATGTGAGAAAAGGTGGAGGCGAGGCAAAGGTGTGGATACATTCAGGCGTGGTGGAGCACGCTCGGGGCTTCAGTCCCGGGGAGCTGCGAGCCATTCGCAAGATCGTTGCACAGGAGCGTGGATTCTTGACCGAGGCCTGGAATGAGTACTTCCGAGAACCTCCGAGCTAAGGCGGTCCAGGTCACCGAACGTGAAATCGTTGTGGTGCTTGCCGACGGCTCTCGGCACGCCGTGCCCCTCGGCCTCTTCCCCATCCTCGCCGAAGCTACGCCCGGTGAGCGTGCCCGCTGGGAGCTCTTGGGCGGTGGGGTCGGCATCCATTGGCCCGATCTGGACGAGCACGTCTCCGTGTTCAGCGTGGTCCACCCCGAGCTGACCGTCCCCATGTGCGCGGGGGCCGTCGAGCGCCACTTGGCCCGGAACCGGCGGCAGCGGAGCGTGACCCTCGGGTAGGCCGATCTGGGCCACTCCCCTCAAGACCTCCCGCCTCTCCCACGGTGGAACTCTCTACACGAGCTTCCCCAGCAACTCCAGCGCATGGCAGACCCTGATCCCATCCGGAGTCACGAAGTCCTTTGTTCCCGTACCGGAGAGTTGCCAGGCTTCACATCTCGGGAATCGGGCCTTCCAGTACCGCAGGCTCTGATCCACCGACACTGGAGACAGCTTGCACTCGACGGCCAGGAACGGCTCTCTCTTCTCAGCGACAATGAAATCCACCTCCCGGCCATCGGTATCCCGGAAGTAGTGCAGGGAGATATCCCGACCCTGTGTGTCCTGCTGCATATGGACCCACTTGAGCAGGTGGCATGCGACGAGGTTCTCGAGTCGCGGCCCAGGATCCGGGACCAGCGTCCAGTCCATGTGGTAGTGCTTCTGTGCCTTCTTGATCGACCGGATCGTCGGTCCACCAATGGGTGAAATCCTGAACACGGAGTAGAGCCTTTCCAGGATACCGATCCAGCTCGCGACCGCCTTGTGACTCACCTGGAGGTCTTCCCGGAGGGCATTTACCGAAAGCGGTGATCCGACCAGCTCGGGCATCCGGAGCATCAACAGCTCGAGGTTGCCAAGATCCTGCACCTGTTCCAGGCGGGTGATCTCCTCGGTCACCAGCAGGTTGCGGTATTCACGGGACCAGCGACGGGCCTCGACCTCGGACCCGCCAAAAAACGGCTCGGGGAATCCGCCCAACTCGAGAAGGGCCTGAAAGTCGTCTTCAGTTCTTACGCCCAGTTCGGCTACGGACAGCGGGTGAAGCCTGAGCAGATGGTAGCGTCCTTGAAGTGAGTCCCCCGAGTACTTGTACATATCGAGGCGTGCGCTCCCCGTCACCAGGATCTGGCGGTCCGAGCTTCTTCCGTCGTACAGGCCCTTCAGATAGTTGCGCCAGGAACGGTACTTGTGGATTTCATCGAAGAACCACAGCGGAGTCACGGGAAGCTCCCGACGGAGGATTCGTTCACGGTGCTCCGCGATGTCCCAGTTCAGGTATCCGTCCTTCGCGCCCGGGAGGCTCAGACCAAGCGTAGTCTTGCCGACCTGTCGTGGACCTGCCACGAACACCATCTTCTTGGTCAGGTCAGATTTCACCTGCGAATAGAGGTACCGCTGCGTCGGCTCCATGTCCTCACTCTACTGCAGTTTTCACCTGGTGTCAAAAATATCCGTGTGATTATTAGACACCCGCGGAAATTAGCATTGCAGATCATCACCGCTTCGGCTTGGCTTCGAGGCGGCGCCCCCTTCACTCCATCCCGTACTTCTCCATGAGTCGAGCGAGGCGAGGTCGGGAGATCTGGAGAATCTCGGCTGTGCGGGTCTTGTGGCCCCCGGTTGCCGCCAGAACTCGGGCCACATGCTCCCGCTCTACCTCGCCCAGAGGAGCCAAACGAGCTGGAGATTCGGGTGGGACGGGGCCGATGGCCAAGTGCTCCGGGCGAATGACGTTGCCAGTGGACACAACAACGGCTCGGGTGAGGCAGTTCTCCAGCTCCCGGACGTTCCCGGGCCAGGGATGCTTGAGGAGAGCATCGGATGAGGCGGATGAGAGAACCGGCGGATCCCGGTGCAGCGTTTGGGCGGCCCTCCGCACGAGGTGCTCAGCCAGAAGGGGCACATCCCTCATCCGTTCCCGAAGGGGTGGAACCGTGATCTCCACCACCCGGAGCCTGTAGTAGAGGTCCTCCCTGAAGCTTCCCTCCGGGATCATCTTCTCCAGATCCCGGTGCGTGGCAGCGACCACCCGGGCCTCGGTGCGCTCCGGCTTTTCTCCCCCTACCAGGTAGAACTCGTGGTCTTCCAGGACCCGCAGGAGCTTGCTCTGGAATTGGGTGGAAGTGTCCCCGACCTCGTCCAGAAAGATCGTGCCCTGCCCTGCAAGGGCGAATCTGCCCCGGTGTTCGGCAACGGCCCCGGTGAAGGCTCCCCTCACATGCCCGAACAACTCGGATTCCAGGAGGGTGGGTGCGAAGGCCGTGCAGTTGACAGGAATGAACGGCTCGGCCACATCGGGGGAATTGAAGTGGATGGCCCTGGCGATGACCTCCTTCCCAGTCCCTGTTTCCCCCCGAATCAGGACATTGGCCCGATTGGCGGCGAGCTGCCCAACCAGCTTGTAGATCCCGATCATGCGGGGGTCATGACCCACAAGCTCGTCGAGGCGGTATCCGCTGGCCTGATCCTCCGTCGTTCTGCGGGCCCGCTCCCGGGTGCGACGGTCCTCGAACGCCTCCCCGATCACGCGCCTGAGGTCGTGAAGGTCCAGGGGTTTCACGAGGAAGTCCCTGGCTCCCTCTCGCATCCCGGCGACGACGGTGGGCATGTCGTCGAAGGCCGTCATGAGGATGACATCCACCGACGGGGCCCGTTTCCGGAGGAGGCGGAGCAGCTCCAGGCCGTCCAGGCCGGGCATACGCACATCCGTGAGGACAATGTCCGGAGGCTCCAACCCAACCTTGGCCAGCGCTTCCTCACCGTCCGCCGCGGTCGCGATCTCGGCACCGATGTCGGAAAGCCCCCCCGGGAGAGACTCCCGGATGTCGGGATCGCCATCGACGATGAGGATGCGTTTCATAGGCCTCCAGTGGAATCCTTCGGCAGGAAGTTCTCCATCAACCACACTTCCCCCCCACTCTGCCGGGTCCCGTAAGCCATGCGACGTCCGTCGGGATGGAAGCGAACTTTCCCCCATACTCCCGTAAGGTCCAACCTCTCCGCCGATCCCCCCGCCACCGGCACGCGCCATAGTTCCTTGCCGCCTCCCCACTGCCTTACATAGAGGAGATACCGACCGTCAGGCGACCAGGTGATGTCAAACACGTTGTAGTTGTTTTCGGTCTCAAACCGGTGGAACTCTCGGGGGACCCCGCCCGAGGCCGGCAAAAACATTATGCTGCGCTCACCGTCCCCCCCGATGGCGAAGGCGAGGGCCTGTCCGTCAGGCGACAATGCCACAGGCGGATTCGGCTGCTGATCGTAGAGGATCCGCTGCTCACCACTCTCCAGGTCCATGACCGTAATGCGCGTGGTCTCCTGCTCCGCCTGCCATGCCCTGTAGAATAGGGACTTCCCGTCAGCGGACCAACCGATGATCCGTGCAATCTCGACATCCCAAAACGCCGGAAGCGGCTCCGCCTCGCCAGTCTGAACATCGACTTTGAACACTCCTTCTCGATGACTCCGGTCCGCGCCCGAGAGAAGGAGGTGGTGGCCGTCAGGGAACCAAAGGGGGCCACCGAAGGTTCTCAGGTTTGGCACACGTAGCTGCCTGGTCTCGCCCGTCTCGACGGAGCGGATCGAAACCGTGAACTCACCGGTGTACCACCCGGCCTGTTCTCCCTCGAGGGAGACGTAGGCCAAGTACCGACCGTCAGGCGACCAACTCGGGGAGGTCTCCCGCGTCAGGCGCTCCCCGCTAACCGGAGCCGGCGAAACCAGCACCGCTCCGGTCTCCGGATCAAGAGTGGCCGTGTACACCTTCTCCGAGTCCAGGGGGATTCCAAAGAAGAAGGAGCCGTCTCCCGCAAACCCAATCGGTACTACTCGCCAGAGATCCGCCTTTACCATCCGCGGATCCCCAGCAGCTTTTCCGTCTTCCACCGGTTGAAGCCAAACACCCAGCGCACCAGAGCGATCAGAGGCGAACAGGAGGTGGGCACCGTCCGGCGCCCATCCCAGTACGAAATCGTTGGCGGGGTGCTGAACCAATGGAACCTCCTCGCCGGAGATCACGTTGAGCGCGAAGATGTCCCGCTTTTCCGAATCTCTTTCTTCAGGGTAGTCGTAAACGAGATATCGATCATCTGGAGAGAGGCTCACCTCCACCGGCCAGAACGGGCCCAGCTTTTTCA
>JBDRDQ010000593.1:0-2830 GCA_043820695.1 Gemmatimonadota bacterium
GGCCACCCTCCACCTGGCGCTGGCAGACCCTGAGCTGAAGGCCCGGACCCCCCTGACGACCTTCCGAGCGGGAACCCCGGACACCCTCCTCAGGACACCTATGGGCTTGCCTGGAGACACCATCCGCCCGGACACCTTTTCGGGACCCGGAGGCGGGCGTTAGGGCACGGGCCAGCGGGTCGCCAAGCCTACCCCTGGCTCACCTTTCTTTCCGGAGCACTCTCCCCGCCAGAACCCCGGTGAACTCCCCGTCCCTGACGGCAGCCTCACCATTTACGAAAACGTGGACCATCCCCTCGGAAAGCTGATGGGGCTCGGTGAAGGTCGCCCTGTCCCGGAGGCTGTCCAGGTCGAACACGATCACATCCGCGGCCATCCCCTCACGAATCACACCACGATCGGGAATCCGATAGACCTGAGCTGGGAGGGATGTCATGCTCCGGATGGCGAAAGCCAGATCGATGACGCCCTCTTCCAGGGCGTAGTTCCTGATCTTTCGAGGAAAAGCCCCATACGCCCGGGGGTGAGGGACACCCTCCATCCAGGGCACCAGGTCCCCGTCGGAGGAGGCCATGGTCCAGGGCTGAATCATGAACGTCTCGATGTCCTTCTCGTGCATGTTGAAGGACACTATGGTGGGTGAGGAGACCCTGAAGAACTCGATAGAGAGGTCAATGGGATCCACCCCCCGTTCCCTCGCCACATCGCTCAGGAGACGCCCCTCGATGTTGGGATCCTGACTGTAGCGTCGGAACTGAATCCGATCCGCACCCCCCCTCCGAGCCAGGTTTTCGACCATCTCCTCCCGAATCCGGGCCAGCGTGGCCGGATCGTTCAACCGCGCCACCAGAGAGTCCTGCCCCCCCACTTGGGCCCACCTCGGAAGGAGTGCCGCCGAAAGCCCCGTGGCAGAGGCCGGATAGGGATACTGGTCGGCCCACACCTCCACACCCTCAGCCCGGGCCCGCTCGATGCGGTGAACGATGGCCTGGGAGAACCCCCAGACATTGGGTCCCAGCACCTTGGCGTGGGTGAAGACCCCTGGGATCCCGGCTTCTCGGGCTACCGTGATGACCTCCTCCACGGCAGCGATGACCCCAACGGAATAGTCTGCCTCGTCCCTCACATGGCTCTGGTAGGGAATGCCGAACTCCGCTGCCACCTTCCCCAGCTCCACATGCTCTCTGGTGTCGGAGTAGCTGCCCGGTGTATAGAAAGGGCCTGCGGAAAACCCCCAGGCCCCCTCTACCAGTCCGGCCCGGAGGAGCCCCTTCATTTCCTCCATCTCCTGAGGGGTGGCCAGGCGGTCTTCCATCCCGATGACGGCCTCCCGAAGGGACCCGTGGCCCACCATCAGACCTACATTCACACCCAACCCGTCCCGGAGGAGGTCGTCCCGTTGGGCTGCCAGGTCGAGGGGTCCCCCGCCATCCGGGTTCGCCAAAATCATGGTGAGACCCTGGGCCAGGAGAGGTCGGGCATGACTTAGCTCCGCGGTGGCGAGCCCTCCGCCGGCGTGGGTATGGGTGTCGATGAACCCGGGCGCCACCATCAGCCCGGTGGCGTCGATCTCCTCCCGGGCATGGGCCGCAGAGAGGTCGCCCACGGCAGCGATCCGGTCCCCATTCAGGGCCACGTCGGCGTAGAACCAGGGATTCCCCATGCCGTCCAAGACTTTGCCGTTCCGGATGATGACGTCGTAGGCGTCCCTGCCCGGGTCGAAGCCCCTGTACCGAGCCCCCAGGGCACTACCACCCCAGTCCGGATCGGCAACTCCCTCCCATCGGCCGGCTTCGGCGTAATGCCGAATCCCATGGATCCGCCCAAATGCCGCCTCACTGGGGGTTTCTCGAACAGATAGGCCCAGTGCCCGGACCGCCTCGACCAACCCCGGCGTGTACCCGGCCCCCTCATGGGTTTCCAGCACAACCCCACCGTTACGATCAGGCCCCACTCGGGGAGCGGTGACAGCCTCCGGGAATGGGAGCCCCCCGTCCACGAAATGGATTATTGCATTCACCACCGCCACCGGGATCTGTGCTCCTCCCGCTCCCCCCAACACCAGGAGAGGATCCCCATCCTCCATGACCATGAAGGGGCAGATGTTGGAGCGGGCTCGCTCACCAGGCTCCAGGGACCCGAGGTACCCACCCAGAGTGGAGGCGTAGAGAAACCCCAAGCCGGGCGTGACCACCTTGGACCCCATGTTCGGTCCCAACGTCTGGGTGAGAGCGACCATCATACCGCCGTCGTCAGCCGTTGAAAGGTGGGTGGTATGACTTCCTGACAGGTGGGCCCAAGGGTTCTGGCCGGAGGGATACCCGGCCGCTGGCGTCATGGAGCTGAGGTCGAAGTTCTCCAGGATCTGAAGGGCCTCGATGGCAAGGGCCCCGGCGGAAGGGATGTAGCTCCCCGCCAGTTCGTAACCTCGGTAACTCCCACGTACGATGAAGGCGTCTTCGGCTCGATAGTCGTTCAAGGATTCCAGAGTCACGGCTCCGCCGTTGGCTTGGATGTCCCCAGCCATCTTTCTGGCAATCTCTCCCCGGTAGAAGTCCTCCCCTTCCCTTTTGGAGATCGTCGTCAGCGTCCTGGCCAGGTCCTCGTTGACCAGAATCTCCCCCTCCTCGAAGGGAGAGCCGTCGGGCTTCAGATAATATTGCCGGGTCCCTTCGAACTCCGACGCCTCCTCGGCGGCAGAGGCGAATTGGCCCGCTACAAGGGAATTCACCGGGAACCCCTCCCGGGCATATCGGATGGCCGTTTGCATGACCGTTTCCGGGGGAAGGCTCCCGAACTCAGCCTGCAACCGGACCAAGCCAGCAACCGC
>JBDRDQ010000594.1:0-2317 GCA_043820695.1 Gemmatimonadota bacterium
GCCCCTATCGATCTTCCTGAAGCCGAGCGGCAGCTGGAGTTGGCCGTCAGGGCTGCCCCGGATCACCCGGAGGTCATACGGGGTCAAGCACTCGCATTCTCGCATGAAGGAGATGCCGATCGGGCCTTCGAAACACTCCGAAGGGGGGAACGACTCAACCCACTGGACCCGTTTTTTCCCCGGACGCTCGGGGAGTGGTACCACTATGGCCACCGGTACGACGAAGCACTTGCTGCCCGCCGGAGGGAAGCCAACCTTTTGGACCCAGGGGAGAACGCAATTCCTCTCCTCTGGCAGGCTATGGCCCATCTCGCCCGGGGAGACACGGCTCGAGCGCGGATCGCGACCTTAGACGGAAGTTCCAACCCAAAATAGCGATCTAATGCATTGAGCGGCAAGGAGATGGGTGGGTTTTCCTACGGCAATATGTAGGCATGTAACGACGATCATTGCGGTAACGGTATATTGTGTTTACCTTAATGGTAGCCCGTATATCTGCCATGGGAGTAGGCATGTTCGTCGCAACCGTTCCCAACCGAAGCTCACCGCCCGCCATCCTGATCCGCGAAAGCTATCGCGAGGGTGATAAGGTCAAGAGCCGCACCCTCGCCAACATCACCAAACTGCCTCCCAACGCCATTGAGGCCGTGCGCCGCACCCTGGCCGGTGAGAAGCTCGTCTGCGCCGACGACGCCTTCGAGATCCACCGTTCCCGGCCCCACGGACACGTGGCCGCCGTGGTGGGAACCATGCACAGGCTCGGCCTCCCCGAACTGGTTTCAACCCGCAAGCACCCCAAGCGGCAGCTCGTGCTGGCCATGATTGCGGCCCGCATTCTGGATCCTTGCTCGAAGCTGGCCACGGCCCAGCGGCTGGACTCCGATACGCTGTCAAGTTCGCTGGGGGAGGTGCTGGGGATCGGGGGAGCCGATACCGACGATCTCTACGAGGCCCTGGACTGGCTGTACCGGGGGCAGAGTCGGATCGAGAAGAAGCTGGCCGACCGCCACCTGGTGGAAGGGGACCGGGTGCTGTGGGACGTCACACCGGTGCCGTTCGAGAGCCGTACCTGCGAGTTGGCAGCCTTTGGCCGGTCCAAGAAGGGAGGCAGCCAGCGGCAGGTGAACTTCGGGCTGTTGGCCACGGCGGAGGGGGTACCGGTGGCGGTGGAAGTCTTCCGGGGCAACACCGGGGACCCGGATACCGTGGGGCCGGCACTGGACCGTCTCCAGGAGAGCTTCGGCCTGGAGCGGGTAACGATGGTGGGGGACCGGGGCATGATCACCGACGCCCGCATCAAGGAAGAGCTTCGGCCCCGGGGCGTGGACTGGATCACGGCACTCCGGGCGCCGACGATCAGGAAGCTCATGAAGGACGACGGGCCGCTCCAGCTCTCGCTCTTCGACCAGCAGGACCTGGCCGAGATCCACTTCCCGGACTTTCCCGGTGAGCGGCTGATAGCGTGCAGGAACCCCTTGCTGGCCGCCGACCGGGCCCGGACACGGGAGGAGTTGCTCCAAGTCACCGAGCGGAAGCTGGCGAAGGTCCAGGCCCGGACCGAACGAGAGCGGCGGCCCTTGAGGGGGGAAGACGCCATCGGGGTGGAGGTGGGCAAAGTGCTGGGAGCCAGTAAGGTGGCCAAGCACTTCCACTATCGGATCATGGACGACTCGTTCACCTTCGAGCGGGACCCGGCCTCCATCGAGGGGGAAGCGGCGCTGGACGGGATCTACGTGATCCGCACGAGCGTCTCAGCTGAAACGTTGGGGGCTGAAGCGGTGGTCCAGGCCTACAAGGATCTCGCAGAAGTGGAGCAGGCGTTTCGGGTGATGAAGGGCTTCGGCCTGGAGGTGGGCCCCATCCGCCACCGGCTCGATGAGCGGGTCCGGGCCCACGTCTTCCTCTGCATGTTGGCCCACTACGTACGCTGGCATATGGAGAAGGCCCTGGCCCCGATGCTTCTCACCGACCATGACCCCCAGGGGGCCGAAGCTCGCCGCGACTCCATCGTAGCCCCGGCCCGGCGCTCGGCGGCCGGCGAGCGGAAGGTCCGCCGCCAGAGGACCGACGAGGGTGATCCTGCCCGCAGTTTCGACACCCTGATGGAGGGCCTGAAAACCCTGACCAAGAATGAAACCCGCGTCCAAGGGACCGAGGTCACCTTCGACAAGTACACCTGCCCCACTCCACTTCAGGAGAAGGCCTTCCAGTTGCTTGGCGTCTCGTTCCGGATGTAGCCAGTACACCGCACCCGGCGATCTACGAAAAAGCTAGGTGCGGTACGGTGTTTCTGAGGTTCCGGTGAAGGTAACTTCCG
>JBDRDQ010000595.1:0-11047 GCA_043820695.1 Gemmatimonadota bacterium
ATTCCGTCCTTTCGTGCACCGGCTGGCCCTGGAGCTCCGTCTGACGGGCTGGGTCCGGAATGAGGCCGGGTCGGTCCGAATCCTGGCCCAAGGGGCAAGGGGCTCCCTGGATCGATTCGTCTCGACGCTTCGGGACCGACCCCCGCCGCTGGCCCGGATCGACTCCATCGAGATCCGGGAGGAGGCACCCGGAGATTGGGTGGATTTCCGGGTCGCACCCTCGACGCTTGCGGCAGATGGCCGGCTGCCTGTGTCTCCCGACGTGGCCATGTGTCCGGGCTGCCTCATCGAGCTCCAGGATTCCGACAACCGTCGGTACCGGTATCCATTCATTACCTGTACCGATTGCGGTCCCCGCTTCACGGTCATCGATGCCCTGCCCTATGACCGGGTACGGACCTCCATGTCGGTATTCTCCCAGTGCCCGGAGTGTGAGGCGGAATACCGGGATCCCAAGGACCGGAGGTGCCATTCTGAAACGAATGGCTGCCCCCGATGTGGCCCCCGGGTCTGGTTCGAGAGCGGCGGGGCGGCCTGGGATGACTCGGCCGGCGCCTCCCGCGCAACCCCCTTCGACGGTGACCGTGGGCTTGCCGCTGCCGCTGCGTTGCTCCGGTCCGGTGGAATCCTGGCCCTTCGGGGGATGGGAGGGTTCCATCTGGCGGTGGACGCGACCAACGAAAAGGCTGTGGGGCGGCTGCGTGAGCGGAAGGGGAGGGCAGGGAAACCACTGGCCGTCATGGTCCTGGAGCTGGGGGAGGCCAGCAGGCTGGGGAAAGTGGGCCTCGAAGAGGAACGGCTCCTGACCTCGCCGGAGCGCCCCATCGTACTCCTTTCGAAGATGCCTGGATCGCCGCTGGCACCCTCCGTCGCGCCCGGGTTGGACCGGGTGGGTGTCATGATTTCCTATACGCCCCTTCACCATCTCCTGATGGAGGAGACGGGAACGCCTCTGGTCATGACCAGCGGGAATCTCTCTGAGGAGCCCATCGCCACGGGGAATCGGGAAGCCATCGAGCGGCTCGGTGGCATCGCCGACGGATTCCTCCTTCACGACAGGGAGATTGTCGCCCCCCTGGACGATTCGGTGACCCAGGTGGTCGAGGACACTGTCCTTTTTCACCGCCGGGCCCGAGGGTACGCCCCGCTCCCGATGTCGTTGCCCGTTCCTTCCCCCGAGCCTCTTCTTGGTGTAGGCCCGCATCTCAAGAACACCTTTGCCCTGGCCCACCAGGACACCGTCTACGTCAGCCAACACATCGGGGATCTGGACAGCCTCGAAACCCTCCGGCATTTCCAGGAGTCGTGGAGGCGATTCCGGACCCTGTTCCACATTGAGCCGGAGGTGGTGGTTCGGGATCTCCATCACGGGTATCTGTCGACCCGGCTGGCGGAAGAGATCGCGGAGGAGCTGGGCTCGAAGGAGGTCATGTCGGTCCAGCACCACCACGCTCATGTGGCGGCTGTTCTCGCCGAGCATGGGGAGACGGGTCCGGTCGTGGGCCTGGCCTTCGACGGGACCGGGTACGGCGACGATGGAAGAGTCTGGGGGGCTGAGGTTCTGGTGTCCGATCTCGAGAGATACCGGCGGGCGGGCCACCTGCGCTACGGCCCGCTTCCCGGGGGTGAAGCTGCGGTCAGGAACCCCTGGCGGACGGTTCTGGGGTACCTTTCCATGGAGCCGGAACGTGAGGGGGACTTCCGCCTTGCCTTCTCCGGCCTTTCCGAGGATGAACGGAGGGTCGTGGCCAGGCAGGCGGCCACCGGGATCAACGCTCCCTTGGCATCGTCCATGGGGCGCCTCTTTGATGCGGCTGCCGCCGTCTTGGGCCTTCGGAACCGAGGCAGCTACGAGGGGCAGGTGGCCATGGAACTGGAAGCGGTCGCCGAGGAGCCGGATTGGCGAGGCGGGGCGCTGAGCGGAGGTCCGGGGCTGGGGTTTGAGAGCTTTCGGGCAGCGGGGGGGGCGCACTCCCGGGGCGTGCATCTCCCCTTTCCGGTTGAGAAGAACGCCTCCGGCATGTTCATTATGGATCCCCTGCCTCTTCTATCGGGTTTGGGGAAGGCCCGCCAGGATGGGGTATCCATGGGCCTGTTGGCGGGGGGGTTCCATAGGGCTGTGGCCCGCACCAGTGCGGATCTGGCCGCCAGGGTGTGCGAGGAGGAGGGGCTCTCGACCGTGGCCCTTTGCGGAGGCGTCTTCCAGAACGCTCTCCTCCTCGGAACCGTGAGAAGGATGCTGGAAGAGAAGGGACTCCGGGTGCTGATTCCCCGGCTCCTGAGTCCCAACGACGGCGCGATCAGTTACGGGCAGGTCGCTGTTGCTGCGGCCCGGCTTCGGACGAGGAAAGGGTAGGAGACCATGTGCCTGGGCATTCCCGGGATGATCGTTGAGATTCGGGAGGACGAAGGCCTCCCCATGGGGACGGTGGATTTTGGCGGAGCCCGGCGGGACGTTTGCCTGGCGTACGTCGCTGAGAAGGCCCGGGTAGGCGACTACGTCATCGTTCATGTGGGTTTTGCGATCTCCAGGGTGGACGCCGAAGAAGCCCAGCGCACCTTCAAGCTCCTCGAGGAGATGGGCGAGTTGGGAATCCTGGAAGGCGAACTTCCTTGAAGTACCTTGCCGAATACCGGGACCCGAAGCTGGCGCGGGTCCTCTTGGGCCGGATCAGGGCACGGGCGTCCCGCCCCCGGGTCATCATGGAGGTCTGCGGCGGGCAGACCCATACGCTGATACGCCAAGGCATCGACGAACTTCTGGCCGGGTCCATAGAGCTGATCCACGGCCCCGGATGCCCGGTCTGTGTAACCCCCATCCAACAGATCGACAGGGCCGTCGCCCTGGCAGGGGTTCCGGAGGTGATTCTGGCCTCTTTCGGGGACATGCTCCGGGTGCCCGGGAGCCGGGGGGACCTCCTGAAAGCCCGGGCAAGGGGGGGGGATGTGAGGGTCGTGTACTCTCCCCTGGACGCCCTGGAGTTGGCCAGGAGAAACCCGGACCGGGAGGTGGTCTTCTTCGCCGTGGGGTTCGAGACCACGGCGCCGGCCAATGCCATGGCCGTTTGGCGGGCCAAGGAGCTGGGGTTAGGGAACTTCAGCCTCCTTGTGTCTCACGTAACGGTCCCGCCGGCCATGAGGGCCATTCTGGGGGCTGCCGGGAACCGGGTGGAAGCCTTCCTCGCCGCGGGCCATGTCTGCACGGTCATGGGATGGGAGGAATACCTTCCGCTGGCCCTGGAATACCGGGTGCCCATCGTGGTGACGGGCTTCGAGCCGGTCGACCTTCTGGAGGGGATTCTCATGGCGGTGGAGCAGCTGGAGGAGGGCCGCCACGAAGTGGAGAACCAGTACGCTCGTTCCGTGAAGAAGGGAGGGAACGGGCCGGCCCGCGAGCTCATGGATCGGGTGTTTCAGGTCGTGGACAGGGAGTGGCGGGGGGTGGGCTCGATTCCCGGGAGCGGCCTCTCCCTTCGAGAGAGCCTTCGGGCCTTTGACGCGGAGGAGAAGTTCTCCTTGGGCCCGATCCAGGTTCGGGAGGCGACGGAATGCCGGGCGGGGGAGGTGCTTCAGGGCCGTCTGAAACCCACAGGGTGTCCCGTCTTCGGCACTCGATGCACACCGGAATCTCCCCTGGGCGCCCCCATGGTTTCCTCGGAGGGAGCCTGCGCCGCGTACTATCGATCGGGGCGGCGACCGGACCGGGAGGCTCACCCATGACCCAAAAGCCCATCCCCTCAAGTGGCGGCTTAGTCCATGGGCCGACCTGTCCCACCCCTGAGCCGGAGACGGAACGGATCCAGTTGGGGCACGGTTCGGGGGGGCGGATGAGCCAGGATCTCCTGAGAGATCGCTTTATGCCAGCGTTCCAGAACGAGATCCTGGAGGGGCTGGGTGACGGAGCCGTGGTGCCGCTGGAGGGAGGGGAGATCGTGATCTCCACCGATTCCTTCGTGGTGGCACCTCTCGAGTTCCCGGGGGGGAACATCGGCGATCTGGCCGTCAACGGGACGATCAACGATCTAGCCATGATGGGTGCCGAGCCCCAGTACCTTACCGTCGGGTTCATCCTCGAAGAGGGCCTCCCCTTCCAGCTGTTGGACCGGGTCCTGGAGTCCATGGCCCAAGCGGCCCGGGCAGCAGGGGTCTTGGTGGTGGCCGGCGACACAAAGGTGGTGGAGCGGGGGAAGGCCGACGGGCTGTTCATCAACACGACCGGGATCGGCCGGGTCCTCCCTGATTTTCGGCCCGGGCCCCACCGGGCGGAACCCGGGGACGCAGTGTTGGTGAGCGGCCCTCTGGGGCGGCACGGGATCACCGTGCTGGCGGCCCGGGGGGAGCTGGAGCTACGGGTGGACCTCGAAAGTGACACGGCGCCACTTCATGGTCTGGTGGCCGCCCTTCGGGAGGGGGCGGGGAGTGCTGTCCACGTTCTCAGGGATCCCACGCGGGGAGGGCTTGCCAGCACCCTCAATGAGGTGGCCGCTGCCTCGGGGGTCGGAATCGAGTTGGACGAGACCGCTCTTCCCATTCCGGGTCCGGTTCAGGGCGCCTGCGAGCTTCTGGGCCTGGATCCCCTCTACGTAGCCAATGAAGGCATTCTGGTGGCCGTGGTAGGTGGGGAGCAGGCCGGGAGGGTTCTTGAGGTCCTGCGGGCGCACCCGCTGGGGCGGGGGGCGGCCATCATCGGGAGGGTGACGTCCGATCACCGGGGGATGGTGGTGATGCGAACGCCGTTAGGGGGGACCCGGGTGGTGGATCTTCTTCCCGGGGACCAACTGCCCAGGATCTGTTGAGGACACCCTTCCAGACCGTGGTCTCGGCACCCTTCCATCAACCTCCCCAAGTATCCCCTCCCCTGGCCAGAGCCGCCGCGTCGGCCACTTCCGCAGGTCCACCGAATACGATGAGGAGGTCACCGATCTCGAAGCGGAATGAGGCCGGCGGGCTGGGCAGGGTCTGCCCCTCTCTCCGGACCGCCAGAAGTGTAATCCCGTACTCGGACCGCAGAGCAACCTCGGCCAGGGTCCGGCCCGCCAGGTAGGAGGTTTCCCCTACCCGCACCGTTCCCACCTCCGAATCCGGTAGATGAAAAATGAGGTCCTTGGGGCTGGTTCCTCCTCCCCGGGAAAACCCCCGGAACATCTCGTAGCCGCCGGATCGGATCCCGCCCACGAACTCCTCGATCTCGATCTGTGGGATCAGATATCGCCGGAGGACCCGAACCAGGATCTCGACGGACGTCTCGAACTCCTCCGGAATCACGTCATCGGCGCCGGCCCGGTAGAGAGGTTCCATCTCCTCTACGTACCGGGTGCGGGCCAGGAGGAAGAGAGCCGGGTTCATGCGTTTCGCCATTTCGGCGATTCGCCGGGTGCTCCCGGGATCCGAAATCGCCGTGACCAAGACCCTGGCCCGTTCCACACCGGCGTGCTCCAGCACCGCCGGATGGGCCGCATCACCGAAGATGATGGGTTCCCCGGACTTTCTTTCCCGCCTCACCGTGTCGGGATTCGTGTCGATGATCACATAGGGAATCCCGGCGACCCGCGCCGCGCCAGCCAGGTTCCGGCCGTTGATCCCGTGCCCGACGATGACGAGATGGTCCGACACGGTGTCCACCTCGAACCCTTCCCCGGTCTCCTGCCTCTTGAGCCCGGTCCCCACCAAAAAGGGAGGCAAGGGCAAACGAAGCACGGCCTCGGCCACGGACGGCCCGGCCGCGATGAGAAATGGGGTGACGGCCATGGTGAGAACGGACACGGAGAGAAAGAGCTGTTCCTGGTCTCCGGGGAGGAGTCCATACTGGATGCCTGTGCGGGATAGTATGAACGAGAACTCCCCTACCTGACTCAGGGCCAGCCCAGCGATGATGGCCGTCCGCAGGGAGAACCCCAGAAGCCGCACGGCCAGGCTCGCCATGCCGGCCTTCAGCAACAGTACGAGGAGGGTCGCCGAGGTCACGGTGAGGGCCTCCCTGGCCACGTAGGAGAGGTCCAGCAGCATCCCCACCGAGACGAAGAAAAAGGAGATGAAGAGCTGCTTGAAAGGGAGGACCTCTCCCAAGGCTTGGGCGCTGTACTCCGACTCGGAGATTACGAGCCCGGCCAGGAAGGCGCCCAGCGCAAGGGAGAGGCCCGCGACGGATGTGAGCCAAGCGGCGGTAAGGCCCATGGCGGCCGTGGCCAGGAGGAAGATCTCCCGGCTCTGGGTCCTGGCCACCCGGAAGAGAACCCAGGGCACGATCCATCGGGCCGCCACCAGAACCATGACCACCACCAGCGCCGCCTTTCCGAAGAGGCTCAGCAGGGGTCCGGCCAGCTCCCCCTCCCCCGTGGCGAGAAGAGGGGTGAAGAGCATCATGGGAACGATGGCCATGTCCTGGAAGATGAGGATGCCCAGACCCGTTCTCCCCTGGGGGGCATTGATCTCGGCCCGTTCCTGGAGAAGGCGCAGGACGATGGCGGTGCTGGAGAGGGACACGAGCATCCCCATGAAGAGGGCTTCACGGGGTGCTTGGTGGAAGACCCGGGCAAGAAGGAAGGTGAGGCCGACGGTGAGGCCCACCTGAAGGGCCCCGCCGAGGATCACGTTCCGCCAGATCCTCACCAGGCTTCCCAGGGAGAACTCGATGCCGATGGTGAAGAGGAGGAGGATGACGCCGATCTCGGCGAGGATCTCCACCTCGTGGACGCCCTTGATGAGACCCAGACCGTGGGGACCCGCTACGATGCCGGTGATGAGGAAGCCCAGGACCAGGGGGAGGCGGGCCCGTTGAAAGAGGAGCACCACCACCAGGGAGAGCCCCAGGATCACGACGATGTCGGTAAGAAGGGGAATGGTCATGATGGAGTCCTCGTGATCTCGCGGGTCGCCGTCCACTTCAGCCACCCGAGCGCCTGCCGGACCCTCTCCTCGAAGAGAGTCATCGCCCCTTCAACCGCCGGCGAAAGCCCGGTCCCCAGCTCATAGCACCCCCCTTCGATTCCGATGAAGTACCCTTTCGGTAGCTGGCGGCCCAGGGTACGGGCCAAGGCCAAGGCCTCGCCGGGGCCGAACCCGTGGGAGGAGACACGGGAATCGGGGAGACTCGCCGGACTCAGTTCGTCCAGAAGGATTTGATGAAGGGTCCCCGCGGGCGCGCCGCTCGACGTCACGTCCAGGAGAATGCAGTCTTGATCCGGTGGGAGGAGCTCAAGGAGTCCCGAGCCGGGTCTCCCGGCCAAAACCACCGAGGCCTCGGCCCTGAAACGGGCGGCCACGAGCAGCGCCGCCCCGTCGTCTCCCCGGTCCTGGTTCCCAAGGGCTACGATCCGGACCCTTCCCCCATTCGCCACCTCGCCTAATCCTTCTCGATCTCCAGCTTCAGGAAGTGTGTGGCGCACGAGATGCAGGGATCGTACGCCCGGATGAGCTGCTCGCACCTCAGGGTGGCCTCGCCTTCGGTCATGGCCAGGATTTCCGGAGCCAGCCCAGCCAGGTCGGCCTCGATTCGGGCTTGGTTCTGGGAGGTGGGAGGCACGATACGCGATTCCAGGATTATCCCCTTTTCGTCCACTCGGTATCGTTGGTATTGGAGGCCTCGGGGTGCCTCGGTGGCGCCGACCCCCTCCCCGGCTCTCAGCGGAGCCTCCAGGTATGGGGGCTCCGCCCCCCGGTAGCCTCGGATCAGGTCCAAGGCTTCGGCGAAGGCGTGAACCAACTCGACGGCCCGGACCACGATGGAGCGATATGGGTTCAGGACCGGCAGACGCATTCCGGATCGCTCCAGCGACGCCTGGGCCACAGGGTTGAGTTTGTCCGGAAAGAGGTTCAGCCGGGCCATGGGCCCGGTCAGGTAGGGTGTCCCGTCGGGGAGTCGACAATGGAGGGCCGGCGACTGAGGCACCTGCCGCTCTTGGAAGATCTTCTCGAAATCCTCCACCGGCACCGGGTCCCTACCGCCTATCGCGATCTGATCCCCCCATTCCGTCGGGTAGTCCCGACCTCCGTCCAGGGCCACGAAAACATAGGGCTGTTCGAAGTCCAGCATCTCGAAGGTATTGGTCAACTCCACCGTTTCCTGGGCAGCCCCCAAGCCCCACTCCAACTCTGGCAGGAGGGCCTGGAGCGCGGATGGATCGGGAGTCCTGGAGAACCCGCCCACTCTGGGCGAAACCGGGTGGATGGCTCTTCCGCCCATGACCTCCAGGAGGGTATTCCCGGCCTTCTTCATCCGGAGGCCCATCTCCACAACGCCGCGGTGGTCTTTGGCCATCTCCATGGCGTTCGGATAACCCAGGAAGTCCGGTGCGTGAAGAAGGAAGATGTGGAGAGCGTGGCTCTCGATCCACTCCGCGCAGTACATGAGGCGCCGGAGGGCCTTGATCTCAGGGGTCGGCGTGATGCCGAGAATTCCCTCGAGTGCCCGGAGGCCGGTCATCTGGTAGGTCACCGGGCAGATGCCGCAGATCCTGGGAACGATATCCGGCACCTCAAAGAGGGATCGACCCACCAGGAAAGTCTCGAAGAACCGGGGCGGCTCGAAGATTGTCAGGGTTGCCTCCTGCACCTCCCCGTCTTTGACCCGGAGGTGGAAGCGTCCTTCCCCTTCCACACGGCTCAACATCTCGACCCGGATCGTGCGGGTGCCGTTCGCCGTGGAAGGGGCGGGGTCCTTGCCCTGGGTAGAATCACTCATGTAGAAGGCTCTCCTCCCGGAAGGCTTCGGCGTAGCCGGTGATGAACCGGAACGTTCGCAGTATCTCGTCCCTGGGAATTCCCAGCTCCAGCATTCTTTTCGCCAGAGCCGCAGTGTTGGCCCCCTCCTTGGGGCCGAAGCATCCGTAGCATCCTCGACTCATGGCGGGGCACACCGCGCCGCAACCGGTCATGGTGACGGGCCCCAGGCAGGGCATACCCCTGGTCACCATCACACAGACGTATCCCCCCCGCTTGCAATCCAGGCAGACGCTCTCCTGCCGGATCTCCGGTCGACGCTTCTTCAGGAGGGCCGTCAGGAGTTCCAGAAGCTGCCCCTTGTCGATGGGGCACCCCCGGAGCTCGTAGTCCACCTTCACATGGTCCGCAATGGCGGTGGAAGTCTCCAGAGTGGAGAGGTACTCGGGGTGGGCGTAGATCGGTCGCGCGAAGTCCTCGAGGGCACCGAAGTTCCGAAGCGCCTGAAGGCCTCCGGAGGTGGCGCAAGCCCCGATGGTCACCAGGAACGATGACCGATCCCGGATGGCCTTGATCTGCTCCAGGTGTTCCGGGGCCGAAATGGATCCCTCCACCAGCGTCAGATCGAAGGGCCCTTCCTCCGCCATGTTGGATGAGGCTTCGGGGAAGTGGATGATGTCCACGGCGTCGGCCACGGCCAGCAGCTCGTCTTCGCAGTCGAGAAGGGCGAGCTGACAACCGTCGCAGGACGCCAGTTTGAACACGCCGAGACGGGGTTTGGCCGGGGGACCCCCTGCAGGCCGGTCCACCCCGGATTCCGGGGTCTTCATCTGGGCGGCCATCTCACAGCCCCGCGTGGGTGAAGACGAAGGAGACCTGGTCATAACGGAACACCGGACCGTCCTTGCAGATGAAGAAGGGACCCTTCTGACAGCGGCCGCAAAAGCCAGCCCCGCATTCCATGTTTCGCTCGAGGGAGACGAAGATGTTCGCCTCCGGAACCCCCGCTTGCAGGAGCTGATCGATGACAACGCGCATCATGATCTCGGGCCCGCAGATGAGGTAGAGACTATCGGGCCTGACCTCCTCCGCCCGTCGAAGGAAGTTGGTCACGACTCCCACATGGCCGGTCCAGGAGGAGTGGGCCCGGTCTACGGTGATCCCGACCTTCATGTGGAGGTGTCGATTCCAACGGTCCAGCTCCTCGGGGTAAAGGATGTCCCCCGGGGTGCGGGCTCCGTATAGGATCCGAACCGAGGGGTAGAACTTCGGGTTGGCCGCCATCTCACGGATCGCACCGCGGAGAGGAGCCAGCCCGATCCCACCGGCGATCACCGTTACGATTCGGCCCCGGGAGTAGGAGAGAGGCCAGGAGGTGCCGAAGGGTCCCCGGACCCCCACGAGGTCACCGGCCTCCAGGTTGGTGAGGGCATCGGTTGCCGCCCCCACAGCCCGGATCGTATGAAGAATCGCGGCCCCATCCTGTCCCGAGATGGAGATGGGCACATCCCCGATTCCCGCGATCGAGAGCATGTTGAACTGGCCCGGGCGCCATCGGAAGGGCCCGGTGGGCTCCATCCACAAGGTGGCGGTGTCCGGCGTCTCTTCGCGGACGTGGATGACCTGGGCCGGAGAGGGGATGAGGGGGTCTCCGGCTTGGGGCCGATACTCTCTGGGTTTCGGCATCTTGGCGACGCCCCGGCTCTCTTCCCGTATGGCGCCCGCCTCTTCCGTGATGTCGATCCCCACAGGGCACCAGGCGATGCACCGGCCACATCCGACACAGCCGCTGGTCCCGAACTGGGACTCCCATGCCCCGAGTTTGTGCGTCAACCATTGGCGGTAGCGTTGTTTTGGCGTGGCGCGGAAATACCCACCATGGATCATCGAGTGATCCAGGGAAAAACAGGAATCCCAGAACCGTTCCCGATTCTCGTGCTGGTCCACAATCGTCCCCACCTCCCGGACGGAGAAGCAGAAGCAGGTCGGGCAGACGTGGGTGCAATTGCCGCAGGTCAGGCAGCGCTCGGCGAGCGCTTCCCATCGGGGGTGGTCGATGTTTCCGAAAAGGATGCCCGGCAGTCCATTCTTGTCGAGCTTTCGGCCCATCCGGGTTCGGGCCCCGTCGAGGGCCTGGGACAGTGCCAGCCCGTCCTCCCGGGAGGCCTGGGTGGTTGGTAGCTCTGAGAGGAGATCGAGCCCCTTCTGGGTGCCGGCTTCAATCAGGAACCGCCCGTTCATCTCCGTGAGACAGAGGTCGAACCCCTCCTTCGCTTCGGGTCCCGTGCCCATGGAGTCGCAGAAGCAAAGGTCGCCCGGCTCCAGACAGTTGACGGTCACGAGGAACGCTCTCCGACGGCGGGCCACGTACCGGGACTCGTTGAAGGGG